>JAYEIF010000200.1:0-9389 GCA_034659895.1 Candidatus Zixiibacteriota bacterium | reverse complement strand
CGCCACGGCGCACTTCCTGTGCGCCGACAGGCACGTCAGCACAAGGCCGCCCGCTACCTGTCCGCTTGACAGGCGGGCGCGCCCGCCAAAGGCGGGGAGATTGTGGTACATAATAACTAATTATTCAACAAGCCCTAATTGGAACAAGGCAGCTTGAGACAATTGAAAAAACCACTTGAGCGCAACTATTCTTCTGTATATCATTATGCGAGCTTTGCAGATAGAAAATTAAACCTGATGCTCTTAGTAACCAGTTATTAAAAGGAGCTGAGTTTCTCAACAATATAAAAGCTATGTATCAAAAACAACGCACTATCAGGACTGAGATTTCAATGACCGGAATAGGACTGCATACCGGTAACAACTGTACGATGACTTTCAAACCAGCGGAACCTGACACTGGAATTCGTTTCGTGCGAAATGACCTTCCCGGAAAGCCGTCAGTAATAGCAGATGTCGATCACGTAGTTGATACCTCCCGCGGTACAACTCTGCAGGACGGCGAGGCTATTGTTTACACAATCGAACATATCCTGGCTGCTTTTGCGGGTTTGCAACTTGACAATATGATTGTCGAGCTTGACAACAATGAGCCCCCAATAGGTGATGGCTCTTCCAAACCGTATGTTGACAAGTTGCTTGAGGCTGGTATTGAAACGCAGGAAGCCGAAAAAGTTTATCTGGAAATTGATACTCCGATGGCCTATAATGAGCCGGAACGTGGCGTAGATTTGGTTGTGGCGCCATCGGATGACCTTCGCATTACATTTATGATAGACTATAAAAACCCCGCTCTTGGCACACAATACACAACTCTTGTTGATCTTGAGAAGGAGTTTGTTGATGAGTTTGCCGGCGCAAGAACTTTCTGTTTTCTTTCAGAGGTAGAAACTCTCAAGGAAGCAGGATTGATCAAGGGCGGCGGGCTTGATAACGCTATTGTTATATATGATTCCGATCTTGGTCAGGTTGAAGTTGACCGCATTCGAAAGGTTCTAGATTTGAAAGAGGAAGCCTTCGTAGGCAAAACAGGCATCATCAATGATATTAACCTGCGTTTTGACAACGAGCCGGTACGCCACAAGGCACTCGACTTATTAGGTGATCTTCTTCTGATTGGCGTGCCGTTTAAGGGTCATGTTCTGGCGGCGCGTTCAGGTCACAAAGCCAATGTCGCTCTTGCTCGAAAGATGCGAGACCTCTATAAAAAGAAGAAAATCGCCAGCAAATACAAGAAGAGCAAAATCGGGCCGTTGTTTGATATTAACGCCATCCAGAAAATTATGCCTCATCGCTACCCATTCTTGCTGATTGACAGAATCATAGACCTTGTGCCCGGTGAAATGGTAACTGCAATCAAAAATGTAACTATCAACGAACCGTTCTTTCAGGGACATTTCCCGGGGCATCCCATTATGCCCGGTGTGCTGGTGCTTGAAGCTATGGCTCAGGCAGGTGGCGTGCTTATGCTTAATGCCATCGACGAGCCGGAGAAACACGTGGTTTATTTTATGGGTATAGATAACGCCCGATTCCGCAAACCTGTTATGCCGGGAGACCAATTACATTTTAATCTAAAGATGACCTCATTTCGCCGTAAGATTTGCAAAATGTCAGGCGTAGCTTTAGTCGATGACGACAAAGTGGCAGAGGCGGACTTTATGGCTATAGTGAGAGAACGATGAGTAATATTCACCCAACAGCAATTATATCTCACAACGCAAAACTGGCTGAGGACGTAATTGTTGGTCCCTATTCAATAATTGAAGATAACGTGCAGATTGGAGAAGGGACAAAAATTGCATCAACCGCCTTAATTGCTGATGGCGCTCGTATTGGCAAAAATGTAACAATAGCGCATGGTGCAGTCATTTCTACTGTCCCTCAGGATCTGAAATTCTCTGGCGAGGAAACAACAGCTATCATCGGCGACGGGACTACTATCCGCGAATACGCTACTGTTAATCGCGGCACCAGTGACAAATACCGTACGAAGATTGGGAAAAACTGTCTTATTATGGCGTATGCGCATGTTGCGCACGATTGTTCACTTGGCGACGACGTCATTATGGGCAATGCTTGCACTTTAGCGGGTCATATTGAAATCGGTGATTGTGCTATTCTTTCTGGAATACTGCCTGTGCATCAATTTGTCAAAATTGGCGCTCATTCTTATATCGGGGGCGGTTATCGGGTTCCGCAGGATGTCTGTCCCTATGCTCTTGCGGCGGGGTATCCGCTCAAGATTTCCGGATTGAATATAGTTGGATTGAAACGTCGTGGTTTTTCAAAAAGTGTTCTAAAGAGCCTTCGAGAAACTTACAAGCTGTTGTTTTTCAGCGGCTTGAATACTACACAAGCAGTTACCCGCATTAAAGATGATATTGAAATCATTCCAGAAGTCCAGTTGATACTTGATTTTATCGAAAACTCAGAACGTGGGTTGATGAAATAAACAAGGTAGTTCACTATTGAAGAGTTTATTGATTAAGATAGGCCGGTTTTTCTTGCCAGCCGACATTGACCTGCGCAAGCGACGCTTGGAGTTGTTGACTTGGGCATTTCTGCTGTCTTTTTCATTTCACCCCGGTATCTTTGGCTTTCTGGCGTGGCTATCTTTAATACGACCGATGCTAATAATAGCAAAACTCAAAGGCCGTCAAGCATTCAACGCCGCATATTTCTTCAGTTTCTTTTTCATGTTGTTTTCCTTGTATTGGGTGGCTCTGGTCACACCACCGGGGATGGTTGCCGCAATCGTGATAGTGGCTTTCTATTACACTGCTATCCTTATGATTTTCAACCACCTATACAAAATAAAACCTACATGGGCTTTTGTGGCTATGCCTTTTCTGTGGGTAGGGATGGAGTATTTTCGCACCCTGTCGGAGTTTGCTTTTCCATGGTCGGATCTGGGTTATTCACAATCATATTATCTCTATATTTTGCAGATTGTGTCGGTAGTTTCGGTTCACGGATTGTCATTTCTGATTGTTACAGTCAATGTTCTTCTGTGTCAGTTGTTGCGCAGGAGCGTTTCTCCAGAGCGGAAACTCACTTCTTTGTTTGTGTCATTGGCTATTATCAGTGGTTTAGTTGCCTATGGCTGGGTCGTTACTCCTCCGTATCCAGTACCGGGAACTGTGAATGTAGCTCTTATGCAAGGCTCGGTTCCGTTGGAAATCAAATGTGCGAAAGGAAACTCTGAATACAGCTTCCGTCTCTATGATTCACTGACTCAAGCAGTTGATGATACTACAATTGATTTGTATGTCTGGCCTGAGACATCGGTTCCGGCATACCTTTCACACGATAGCTTTGCTCGCAGGAAGGTAGGAAGAATTGCCGCTTCGTCTTCAACCCCTCACTTGGTTGGTGCGCTGGCGGCAACGAATGTGGATGGGAAATACCACCACCACAATTCGTGTTACCAGTTTGATTCGTCCGGTAAGATGGTAGAGCGTTATGATAAAATGAGACTGGTTCCATTTTCAGAGCATGTCCCATATCAGGATTATTTACCGTTTTTGCAAGAGGGATTTCTTCGCAAATATCTTACCTTTATTGATAGCTGGGGAGTTCAATGGTGGTCAGATTTTTATCCCGGCGATTCGGCTAAACTGTTTGAATTGGACTCACATCTCTACGGTGTGTTAATCTGTTTCGAGTGTGCTTTCCCTGAGTTTGTTCGACAATCAATTCTGGATGGTGCTGATTTCATGGTTGGCATTACCAACGATACCTGGTTTGGCCGCTCAGTGGGTATCCATCAACATTCAAGAATCTTCATAACCCGAGCAGTCGAGAATCGGTGCTGGATGGCTCGTATTGCCAACAGTGGTTTGACATTTATAGTCGATCGCTATGGCAGAGTCAGGGATCAATTGGAACCGTATAAAGTAACAACTCTAGTAAGTCAGGTTGGAGTGCTCGACAGATTCTCGGTTTACACTCGTGTCGGAGATATAGTTGGGATATCCTCTTTCTTGTTCACAATTAGCATTGGATGTATATTTATATTCTTATGGTTTATACGAAAACTATTGGTCCTCATACGACGGCTGTAATGTTTTTTGCACTCTTCGTGGTACTGTCGATACTGTTGTTTTCCTGTCCAGTTGAAGCTGAAGGTGAATGGATTACACGAACATCTTTCAAGGATGTTCGTCGAATGGCAGTAATCGACGGCTCTCTCTGCGCTGCTACTTCAGGCGGGCTGTTGGTTATCGACAATCCCGATGAGCCGGGAAGGGCATTTCTTAATACCGATGGGTTGGGAACTACTGATATTTATGATGTTTTGCTGGATGACTCCGGACAAGTATGGTTGGCTGCATTTGGCAGGTTGATTAAGTTCGAATCGGACAGTCCGCAACAGTTTCCCTTTCTACCATCTGAGGGTGATTTGTTTGCACTGACAGCACTTGAGGATGATGGCGATAATCTTTGGGTGGGAACTGATTCCGGATTGGTGTTGTTTTCAAAAATCAACGATGGCGGCCAGATTGAGGGTCATTTTCCACTAACAACTGTCAACTCATTTCCATCTGTTTACAACATCGCTGTTGATGGCAATTTAATCTGGGTAGCCACATCATTTGGTTTGGTCATGGCGGACAAGAGCAATTCCGGTTCTCTATTTCCACCATCAGCGTGGACACAATTCAATTACACGGACTACCCCGAGCTGGGGTCAGACACCATCACCGCCGTAGCCACATTCGAATCCAAAATCTATGTGGGCACATCGCACGGCATTTTCCGACTTGATATAAATGGTGAAGATACAACCTTTTCTGCCTGTCCCATTGCTATAGAACAAAGAGTTTACGATATTGTAGTAGAAAATGACTCAATGTTTGTTTACTACTCTTTCGGAATAGGTGTTTTTACTGACAGCGGTATAGATACACTCGCAACGGATGGGCTTCCCTCACCACCAATTACCGGCACTAATTGGCAGGGTGAACGCTGGGTTGGGGTTACCGATGGCGGAATCTACACAAACCGCTCTGGAACATTTGTGGAATATCTATACACTGGCTTGCCTGATAATGACATAACAAAGGTGACAATAGATGGCAGCGGTTACATTGTGGCAGGGTTTGGACTCGACCTATATGCTCGCTATGATGGAGAATCATGGAAAAATACCGGCACCGATGTCCACAGTGGCACTCTCTGCCTTGTGACGGATGCAACCGGTGCGGTATGGGCAGGTACATGGGGGCAGGGTCTTTGGCGAATTGACGGCGACTCTGCGAAAAAATACGATGACAACAACTCGACCTGCGTTGGTATTCCCAATGCTCATAACTATGTAGTTACAAAAGGAATAGCTACCGACGGCAAACGAATATATGCAAGTTGTTACCTCGCTTACAATAACGCTCCTGTGGCTGTATGTCCACTCAATCAGCTTGATGATCCCTCAGCCTGGGATTCTATTGGAATCTCTGAGGGATTGACTGACCACCTTGTAACTGGATTAGGGTGCAAACCCAAACAATTGGCAGTCGGGACTGAAGGATCAGGTGTGTTCCTGTGCGATTTAACTGATGAGCTGGATGGCTCAGTTAACGCTTCTTGCACACAATATACTCGCGAGAACTCACCTTTAATCTCAAACACAATCAACGTAATCAGCTATTCTCCTCACGGAAATGCATGGGTTGGCACTAACTTTGGCTTATCACGATGGGACCCGGGAATTGAGCGTTTTGTAGATGTTGTTCTTCCGCTTGGTATCGGACCTGATATTACGGCTATAAGTTTCGATGGACTCGGAAATCTTTGGATAGGGACCAGTTCTGGTTTGGTATATCGCGATGCTGTAACAGGATTTGTCACAGCCTACACATCCAATAATTGTGACCTTGTATCCGATGAAATATCAGGGCTGTTTCTAAATGGCGCAACCGGTGATCTCTATGTTGCTACCGATGCCGGATTGTCGATTCTGAAATCTCAGATCAAATATCGCACGACAGTTCTTGACTCTGTGACTGCAGTCCCAAATCCGTTTGTGATTCACTCTGACAATGACCGTATGGGATTCAACTACAATCGTCCCGGGACAGCACGCATTTACACAATTGCCGGAGAATCAGTTATAGAGTTTCCAGTCAACAATTCTTGGGATGGTCGCAACAGCCATAATCGAAAGGTCGCTTCCGGTGTTTATATCTTTGTCATTACAGATGAAGAGGGTAATATGGCTCGCGGCAAGGTGCTGGTGGTTCGCTATTGATGAAAATCTATCGATCTCTAACCGAACAATTATCTGCTGATATTACTGTTCGATTAACGAATGTTTCATTGTTTGCCTCTCCAGGATTCGCTGCGGTGTGGAAGGCTCATAATGGAAAACCTATTTACTGGGTTGCTGAAGATAGCGGGGAAGTCTTAGCCATTATGCCGGGTGTGGAGTTTAGCCACAGACCTTTACTGCAATTTATGTCTATGCCAAATGGTTGCTATGGTGGAATGTTGCCTTTGAGTGATAACTCTATTGACAGTAAGAAAATTGGCAGGTTGATTCTAAGTGCGGTGGCTAATTATGGTTATGCCAAAGTTCACATCTATGATTTCAGATCATCACTTCCACCTGATAACAGTTTCAGAAAGATACCATGTGAAACAAGACTTGTGGATATAAGCGATCCGGATTGGCAGCCACCCGACAAAAAACTTCGACAGCAAATTCGCAAAGCGGAAAAGGAAGGAATCAAAATTCATAAGTTCAACCATGATCAGCATATCTCCGGTCATCTTGATCTCGTTCATATCTTCGAAAAACGGACGGGACAAAAGTGTAAGTACAGACCGGGATTCTTTTCAGAGTTGGCTGCATTAGCAGATGAGGATGACCGTCTTCAATGGTATTGGTGCGAACATAATGGGCACCCTGTGTCCTCAAATATCTTCATTGTAGAAGGGAACCAACTGCTTCACTGGCAGGCGTATTTCGATGATACTTATTCATTTTTGCACCCCTCCAAGTATATCCCATTTATTTCCGCACGCAATGCCGCACGGGATGGAACCAGATATCTCAATCTGGGAGCATCCCCAGAAGGTGTCAAAGGTGTGAGTTTTTACAAATCGAAATGGGGCGGGACAATCTTCCATTACAACTGTTTTGAAAGGCGAAAGGGATTTGGCAGACTTCTATGAGTAGCTATTTATTGAAGATATTGCTCTTTGCCGACAGCCGTTCTTTTCACACCGAACGTTTTGCAGGGGAACTAAGGAAGCAAGGTTGCTATGTTCTGGTAGCTTCAGTTGAACGAGGTCGCATGTTGCACTTTCATCTACGGGAACATGGTGAAGTGCATACGGTGCATTACCTTTTGTCTATTCCTCGTGCCAGAGCATTGCTGAAACGTTTCCAGCCAGATATAGTTGTTGCCCATTTCGCTTCAGGGTATGGATTCCTGACATCGCTATTGGGACAAAGACCACACATTCCATATCTGCTTCACGTTCTTGGGTCAGATGTGCTCATAGTACCTAACAAATCATTTTTGCGTCGCAAAAAAGTTCAGCGAGCACTTCGTATGGCAGATTGCGTAGTAGCGGACTCAGAATATCTTGCTTCCGAGACTGCAATTCTTGAATCACATAATAGAATCGAGATGATTGGCTGGGGAGTGGAGAAAAAAGCTCTGGAATATCACAAACCAAATTACAAATTGACAAAGCCGCTTAGGATAATTGTTCCACGCGGACACGAGAGCGTTTACAATAACAATTTTATCATCGATTCTATTGCGACATTACTTGAAGACGGGCAAGTTGAGATAACCTTTCCAAATTCAGGTTCTCTTCTGCCAGAGTTCCGCAAGCTCGCATCAACAATTTCCAAGGATAGAATACACTACTATGACAGAATGCATCGCAAGGAGTTTGTGCCTTTTATGGCAAGTTTTGATGTTTGTCTCTCGGCGGCAGTGTCGGATTCATCGCCTACTATCCTCATCGAAGCTATGGCGTTGGGATTGATTCCGATAGCGGCCGATATCCCGGGTGTGAGAGAGTGGCTCAATTCAGACAGTGGTTATCTCTTTGACCTTAATGATTCATCAAGTCTGCAAGTTGTAATTAACGAAATAGTCAAGAGAGCAGACTCACACGAAAATATGAGACATCGCAATCTTGAAGAAGTTCGTCAACGTGGAATCTTTGAGGACAATATGCGTTTACATATCGAGCTTATGCGCCAATTGGTATCGGAGGCTCGAGCTTGAGTAACCGGCGTGTTCTGTTAATTTGTTACTATTTCCCTCCGCTTGGCGGCGCTGGAGTGAGTCGACCATTGGCTTTGTTCAAACATTTGTCTGAGCTTGGTTGGGATTGTCATATTCTTACTGTGAAATCGGTAGCTTATCGCGCCTATGAACCGGAGTTGCTCGAGGGTTTTGATAACGGTAAAATCTATCGAGCTGGTTCTTTTGATCCTCAAAGGCTTATGTACTATTTTGGGTTACGTCGAGTCAAGGCATCGACTATCTCAAACACAAAGGCCGTCTCGGATAGATTTTTCCCTGATTCGAAAGTTGGTTGGGTACGTCCAGCTATTCATCTTGGACGCAATCTACTAGAAAATAGAAAATATAATGCTGTGATATCTACTTCTCCTCCGATTTCGAGTCATCTGGTTGCACGGAAACTATCGCGAGAGTTTTCAGTGCCGTGGATTGCGGATTTCCGTGACTATTGGACTGCTTACCGTGTCGAAGATTTATATACATCCCGACCTCGTCGAATGAAGCGCGGTCAGAAACTCCTAACTTCAATAAAAAACGAAGCTGATTACATAACCGCCATTAACGAATCTATCGGGGAATACGTAGGCGCATCTGATATCATTTACAACAGCTTCGACCGCAATCTGGCAGAGCTGTGGAGTTTGCCCAAATCCGACAAAACCTATGTAATAGGTGTATTGGGAACTCTCAATGATATCTGTCCCATTCGCCATCTTCTACGAATACTCACCGCTTTGCGAACAGCCCATTATGACCTGTTCGATAGGGTGAAAGTGATTCAGGTAGGGTCGTATGAAAAAGATTGGCTTTTGCCGCAACTTGAAGAGTTCAATTTGACCGACAAGTTTGATTTGTTCGGTTTCCAAAAGCGAGAAGAAACTATCAAACTGCTCTCTCGGTCTTCGTTGTTATATGTTGGATTGCCATCAGTTAAAGAGAAAGGTTTTTCAACTGGACGCATTTATACAATGCTTTCTTCAGGAAGACCCATCCTGGCGGCAGTGCCTCCCGATGGTGAAATTGCTAGACTTATTGCTCTCACAGGCAATGGACATTGTTTTTTCGACGATACCGAGGACACGGCTGTGTCCTATGTTGTTAAGCAAATACAGCTTTTTT
>JAYEIF010000199.1:0-9415 GCA_034659895.1 Candidatus Zixiibacteriota bacterium | reverse complement strand
GTGCAAGCCTTTTAAGCTATTCATAACAAAACCCTTTCACTTGAAACAATACAAAACATGTTTATCTATTTATGAACAAAGAACTTACCCGCCTGTCGAGCGGACAGGTACTTTATTCAGCAGACCCCAATTAACATTTACCAATAAATGCAGAATGAACGAAGTTGCAAGAGAAGACTTTATTCGGTTGCTATCTCAATATTCTCCATTTTTCACCGATAATTTAATAAACAGAAATATCGTGTACATAAAACTATAGCAGAAAATCAATGGCGGAGACTACGGGACATAAGAAAATCGGCGATTTGCTCTTTGAGAAAGGGTTTTTGACTAAGGCGCAGTTGGAAGAAGGCCTTAACGAACAGGCAATAACCGAACGACGTTTAGGGGAAATTCTTGTAGAGCAAGGTATCATAACTGAGGAGCAACTGCTCGACACTGTTTCTGAACGATTAAATATTCCCAAGTTATCACTATCATCAATTGTCATTGATCCTGATGTAATTCGCCAGATTCCAGTTAGCGTAGCAAGGCGTTACACCTTAATTCCGATTTTCAAAATCGGAAATACGCTCACACTTGCCATGGATGACCCTCTGAATATTATTGCTATAGATGAAATAAAATATATCACTAATTGTAATATCAAGCGCACCATTGCAACAACAAGTGAAATTAAGAAAACCATAAACGAGCTTTATTCCGTAGCTGATTCACTTAACCAATTAGTTAGCCATGAAATCAAAGATGATGAAAAACAGGCACTCGCTACGACTATCAGCAATGATCCAACTGCCGAGAGCGCTGTTGCCAAACTTGTCGAATTAATAATCTCGCAAGCTGTCCGTGACCGTGCCTCCGATATCCACATTGAGCCTGAAGAATCAAAACTACGAATTCGGTATCGTATTGACGGTGTTATGAAAGAAGAAGCATCTCCTCCAAAGTCTATGCAAAATGAACTCATTTCGCGTATTAAAGTATCATCTAATCTGGATGTGTCTGAGAAACGAATGCCGCAGGATGGACGATTTATTGCAAATGTAGATGGAGCTTTTATAGATTTGCGAGTTTCCACATTGCCGACCATACACGGTGAAAAAATAGTGCTGAGGTTACTTGACCGTCGCAATCTCCTGCTGAAATTCAAACAGTTGGGAATTAACAAAAAAATAGAGGCTTCGTGGAACAACTTAATCCATAAACCTGAGGGTCTGATTCTCATATCAGGACCAACTTCAAGCGGGAAAACTTCCACACTATATACAACGCTTCATGAAATCAACAGTATTGAAAAGAATATTATAACAGTCGAGGACCCTGTTGAGTATTCGTTGCCAATGATTATTCAAGTACAGATAAATGAAAAAGCTGGCCTCACATTTCCAGTTGCGCTGCGGTCGATTCTGCGCCAAAACCCCGATACGATTATGATTGGTGAAATACGCGACAGGGAAACAGCTCAAATGGCGGTGCGTTCAGCTTTGACAGGTCATGTTGTTTTCTCAACAATTCATACAAACGATGCTCCATCAGCAATTGAACGCCTTACAGATATGGGAATTGAGAGGTATCTCGTTGCCTCAGCCCTCAAAGGTGTACTGGCACAACGACTTGTTCGAACTAATTGCCCAAACTGTTCCGAGTCTTATCGTCCACCAAATATAATTTTGCAAAGAGCTGGATTAATTAACTCTGCTGACAAATTCGATTTTAAGAAGGGTGTCGGGTGCCCTAAGTGCAAAAATAGCGGCTTTCGTGGACTTACCGGTGTTTATGAATTTGTTGAGGTAACTCCGTCTATGGCAGAGTTGATTATGAATGGAGCTTCGCTTAATCAACTTAAGGACAATGCACATCAGAATGGATATATCCCTCTTTTTGAAGACGGACTTGAAAAAATACGGTCTGGGACAGTATGTCTTGAAGAGTTATTAAAAGAAACTTCTAACATCGAGAGTCCCCGTGAGTCTGATACCGCTGCATTAGCTAGAGCTTTAGATGTCAATCCAGTATAAATACAGTGCGGTTTCTAATGACGGCCAACGGCATAATGGCGTTTTTACTGCCGACAAAGACGAGCAGGTCTTAGAATATCTGTCTGAGAAGAATCTTATGCCGATTTCGGTCAAGGAGGTCCGCAAAGCAAAAGCCTTTTCTTTGTTGGGTTTCTCAAGACACGGTTACTATGAGGAATTGATTCAATTCACAAGCAATTTGCTGACCATGTATCAGGCAGGAATCCCTATCCTGCGAGCGCTTTCACTTATCAAAGTCGGCCGTGAAAATAGCCCCTTCCGAAAAGCTGTGGAACAAATCAGACAACGTGTTCTTGATGGACGTTCGCTATCTCAAGCAATGGAGGAACACGAGAGACTATTTTCCAAAGTCTATATAGCAGGGGTAGCCGCCGGAGAGGAATCCGGTAAGCTTGATTTGATACTCGAAGAGCTGAATAATAATCTTGAAGAGGAAATGGAATTGACCAGAGCTCTTAAAAGCGGCATCCGCTATCCCATTATTGTTGTCGGAATGATAACTGCGGCTTTTGTTGTTCTAATCACATTTGTAATACCCAAATTTGTGGGATTTTATGATGCTTTTGGAGCGGAACTGCCGCTTCCCACAAGGATATTGATTGGTATCAGTCAGTTCTTTTCACACTATTGGGCGGTTATATTGGCTGTTGCAATCGCTGTGGTATTTGTTTTCCGCAAAGCTATGACTATTCCTGCAAGCCGCTATTGGATTGATAGAAAGTTTGCGAAAATACCAATTTTTGGTAATCTAATAGTCAAGGGAAATGTAGCGCGGTTTGCTATGATGTTCAGCATCCTTTTCCAATCAGGTCTGCCCATCATACAAGCTCTGGAACTTCTGGCAGATTCAATTAAAAATACGGCAATTGCAAGGGAAGTGAGAAAGATGAGAGAATTGCTGAAGACCGGCCGCGATACTCATTTAACCCGAGAGCAATTTGAATTTATCCCCGAACTTGCATTGCAGATGATATCCATTGGTCTGGAATCAGGTTCGCTAACAAGAATGCTCAAGCAGGTCGCCAGACACTTTTCCAGGGAAGTGAAATATACCTCTCGCCAATTGGCTTCTATTCTGGAACCTCTCCTGACATTGGTTTTGGGCGTTTTCGTGCTGATAATGGCTCTGGCTATTTTCCTGCCAATGTGGAATTTGATAAATGTATTTAACTCGTGAAGACGTGTTAAAAAGCTCTCCTATACCGCCGATATAATAATATAAA
The DNA here is from genome assembly GCA_034659895.1 of Candidatus Zixiibacteriota bacterium. GTDB lineage: Bacteria > Zixibacteria > MSB-5A5 > GN15 > FEB-12 > B120-G9. Next base: position 6,153 of record JAYEIF010000199.1, on the reverse strand, counting down.
ATGAAATATAGTTTTAAGGGAGGTTTTACGAAATGTTTACCAGAAAATTTAATCAAAGTGGTTTTACCCTGATCGAACTCGTGATTATCATCGTCGTGCTCGGCATTCTGGCTGCTGTTGCGATTCCGAAGTATCAGGATATTTCATCAGATGCTAAAGAAGCTGCCTGCCGCAGTGCGCTTGGCGGATTACGGTCAGGAATTACAATTTTTTATGCCAATACAGCCGTACAAACCGGTACTGCCACATGGCCAGCACTATCTGAACTAAGAGGAACAGATGTGATGGCTCGCGGTATTCCAATGAACCCCTACGCCTCCATTTCTGATTCTGCTGATGATATTTTCGATGGAAGCGCTCTCACTAAAGGGGACTCCATCACATCAAACGCAGGCTGGGTATACAAAGCCTCGACAGGCGAATTATGGCCGGCTACGTTTGTCGATAATGAAAATCAGTGGTAGGATCGCAGGGATGATATTTATTGACCAAGAGAGTCAATTTCGATTTTATAGAAAGTCGGGTTTTACTCTCATCGAGTTGGTGATTATCATTGTTGTTCTGGGTATTCTTGCGGCGGTGGCTGTTCCAAAATTTGCGGACGTTTCCGAAAACTCAAAAACTGTTGCCACAAAAAAAGAGATGAAGGCTATTCGACGAGCCATAGTTGGAAATCCCGATATTGTGTCCGGTGGTGAATATATTGATCGTGGATTCAAAGGCGATGTTGGTTTCAACCCTTCTCAGTTATCTGACCTCGTTGTGAAGCCTGATTCGGTATCAGATTACAATCGTCTGACTCGCCTTGGGTGGAATGGTCCATACATCGACAGCAGCAACAGTGATTATCTGGCAGATGCTTGGGGGACGGCGTATGAATATGTAACTTCCAGCGGCTTGATTCGGTCAGTTGGAGGGGATGATACGATTACTGTAACCTTTTAATACAGATAATAGTATGTCAATCACCGCACTATTTAGAAAGAAGACAACTCAATCGGCTGATGTTTCTCAGGAGAGAGTAGGGACAACTGCTCCAGCTATAACGGAGACTTGTATTCTCCCCGGACGCGAGCAATTTCTTGGACGGTGTCTGGCTTTCTTCGTGGGTACCGACTCGCTGCAGATGGCGGTTGTTCAACACAAAGGGAAATCCCGTCATGTCCTTGATGTTCACAAAATATATCTACCCTCTGACATAAAAGATAAAGAAGAAAAACAGGATTTCATCAGTAGAGAAATTGAAGGCTTTATTGAAGAATATAGAAACCGAAGCTCCCGTATTGTAGTCACCCTGAGTGGTAAAGAAACTGTCTTCCGCACATTTCACATGCCGATTCTTAAAAAATCGGAGCTTGATTCAGCAGTACGACTTGAAGCCAAAAAGCAGATGCCATTTCCATTGAGTGAATCCATTATTGATTATCGTCGTATTAGAAAAATAGAGGGTGTCGCTCGAACACGGTATAGAATTGCGCTTCAGGCCGCCACAAAACGAGTAATCACAGAAACACTGGCCCCATTTAATAAACTCGGGATTTTAGTCCATCAAGTGTATCACGCCCACGATGTAGTAGGACAACTCCTGAAAGATCTTCCAAACTTCGACAACAATTCATCATATACCTTGCTAAACGTCCATCGCCAGTACTCTGAAATTGCTTTCTACAAAGGCGACTCGCTTGAGTTTTTTCATATCACCGACACTGGATCTTCATTGATACCTAAGAAAGGTAGCGATATTCAGTTAGGGTATTTCGCTGAGACTCTTGCTTCAGAAGTGCAGACATCACTTGATTACTATTCTGGCCAATACAGAGATCTCTCTTTTTCAAAGATATATCTTCACGGAGACCTTGCTTACAGTGATGAAATCGCCGCTCGATTGAAAACAAAACTCGGATATGAGTTTATACGGTTCCCTGTGGAGCAACTCAAATTCATGCAGAACAAGCATTTTTCAGATATGAATACTGCTGCTGTGTGTCTGCCCAGTTTAGCTTCAGCAACGTGTAATGTGCGCCTTGCAAACCTGTTGCCGGTTGCTGACAAAGCCACACATCTTCGGAGAAAACAGAATTTCTACGGACGTCTCTCTTTGGCTGTAATTATCATTTTGCTTATTGCTGGTTGGTTGATAGTAAAAAATAATCTCAACACAACAAGGAATTCGACTCTTGAAGCTACTCGTCAGGTGGAAGAATTCCGCAATTCAAATGCATATCATCGTTACAATATGCTTAAAAGTCAAATTGCAACAACACGTGCATATTTATCTAAGGTTCAACAATCACCGAGTTATATGGCTCTTAATCTCAAAGAATTGTCTCTCTTAACACCAGATGAGATTCGCCTGGAACAATTCAATTATTCTAAAGAAGAAGAAGGAGAGAATCTGATACTCAAAGGGAAATCTGTTTCCAGTTCGATTCCACCGGAGGTTATACTGGCTGAGTATCTTGAGAAACTAAATGCCAGTCCGTTTTACAGTGAAGCGGTAATCAAGAGACATCATAAATATAAAACAAAAAATGGTTTCGGGATAGAATTTAGTCTCGGCATGCGGGGGAAAATATGAACCGGCGTGTTCTGGCATACATAGGAGCTGCCATCGGTTTAGTAGCTATTTGGTTTTTCATGATCTATGCTCCATATCGTCAGGAGAGGAAGCAGGAGTTAACCAAAACGGAGCAGGCTTTGAATCAGCTTGCAAATTTTGATCAGATTCTTTCCAGTGTTCCAAATTATTTGTCATCTTCAGCCAACTTGGAAGCCGACAAGATGAACATTATGTCACATTTATATGTCAAGAGTGATATTCTCAAGCTGTTTGGCAACCTTGAAAGAACCGCTAAGCAACATAACCTGATGCCTTTGGAAATTCGCCCATCGATTTTGGAACTGTTGCAACTCAACACGCTTATCACGACTACTAATAAGCAACCCCTGTTTATCAATATCGATATGAATCTCACCGGCGACTATGTTGATATTGGGCGTTTTGTTCAGTCGTTGGAAAGCAAACCGTTTTTCCGAGGTTTAAGCCACTGTCTGATTCTCGAAAACACCGATGCTTCAAATGGCGACTTGCGTCTGAATGTCAGGTTCAAAACTATTTTGGCACAATCTGGGGCTAAATCATGAACGAGAGTTTACGTAAGAAAATAGTTTATGGAGTTGCGGCTATCGCTCTTGTATGGGCTGTTTACAATTTTCAGAGTGATAGTAATAAGTCATCCAAGGGGAATAACCTTGTTACATCAGAGCGGCTTGTCGCTGAGTCAGTTGTTACACGCACCCCAGAAAAGCCGCTTGATGTCGAGCACTATCAAAGTCTTAAGTGGGGTTCGGATCCTTTCAGAATTCCGACTAAAACACAGGAAGTGCAAGTTCAACAGAATATAAACTGGAATTTGTCTGGAATTGTTTATAGTTCCGACAATCCAATGGCGATAATAAATGCAACCACCGTCAGTGTCGGTGATACTGTTGACAATGCCAGAGTTGTCAAGATTAACCGGAAAATGGTCATTCTCGATTACAAAGGTTCACAAATCACGCTGACGGTAACTAAAGGATAGATGAAAATGCGCTTTCATTGGACTATACTTGTTATTCTTGTTATGTCACTGCTTGCCGGCACAGCTATCAGCAATTCCAACTACAGCGACATAAAGTTATCTCTCGAACTTCAGGATGTATCAATACCAGCAGTCCTGGATATGATAGCAGAACAACATAACCTGAACATTGTCATCTCCGAAAACGTCACAGGCAATGTAACTCTTCGACTTGAAAATGTTGACCTGAACACTGCTCTGGAGGCTATTTTAGGACCAATGGGATACAATTACTTTATCAGGGATGAAGTGATTATAGTTAAACCATACGATGCGTATGCTTCAGGTGAAATGGAATCTTACGCTATAACTCTAAAGTATATTACTCCCGCCACGGCAAAAATGGCAGTGGAACCAATTTTGTCAAACAAGGGGAAAACGGTAGTTTTGGACAAAAAAGATGACGGGGGAGGTAGCGTCGTAAAGTATTGTCCCAATCGTTTGCTGATTGTTGATTTCCCCAATGTGATCAATGAAATAAAAGCTCTATTGGCTAATCTTGACCAGCCGGAACGAGTTGTGTCAATCAAAGTCAGAATTATCGAAACTAAAGTTAATGACAAGTCCAATATAGGTTTTTCCTGGCCAACATCGCTCTCTGCAATTTTAGGAAAAAGCAACAGTACTGAGGGGGAATCTTCTACTGATAACTCCGGCGCTATCACCTACGACCCCAATTCAGGAGATTTCACTTGGGCGACACTGAGTGTCGGACAGGTTCAACTTGCGCTGGATCTTCTAAAAGAATCCGGCGACAGCAAACTCATTTCGGACCCACATCTGACGACACTTGAAAACCACGAAGCTGTTATCAAAATTGAAACAATTGTTCCTATTGCCACTATTAATCGTTTCACTGAAGGAGCCGCTACTTCTGATATTGTAACATTTCAGGATGAGGAAGTTGGAATCTCGCTTACTGTATTACCGAGGATTAATGAGGGTGGCCGCATCACTTTAGAGGTTATGCCAAAAATCGAGGACATTATCGGTTATGCGGGTCCTGATGATAACCGCAAACCAATTACAACTTCACGTTCCATTCAGACAATCATTACTGTCAATGATGGAGAAACGGCGGTGCTTGGCGGGCTTATTAAAAAGGACGAAATAGAAACAATTCATCAGCTGCCGCTGTTGGGACACATACCGCTTCTTGGCAAGCTTTTGTTTTCACATTCTTCAAAAGAGAAAACGACTACTGATTTGACAATAATGATAACCCCACATATTCAGTAGTCAATGTTGTCTGTCCACGATAGATCGGGATTGGTTTAGACGCCACTTTGTGGAGTTACTAAGAGCCAGCTGGATTGTAAAGACAATTAGAACAAGATCAAAGATGAGCGCTCCCCATGCCGCATCATCAGATGCCTGACCAGCCTTGAAACAACCGCAGTCAATATCAATTCCACGAGAAATAGCAGTCGAGAGAGCAATAATGAATATGATTGTCACACAGTTGACTATTACTACTGCCCCCTTATAGAAAACACCCGCAATAAGGCAAATACCGGTAATCAGTTCCATCCATGGGAGAATCAGTGCTATCAGATTGATGAAGTTCCCTGGAACCATGTGGTAGTACCAGATTGACTTCGCAAAAGAGCCGGGGTCGATAATTTTGTAGGCTGATGCGTAGATAAAGATAACTCCGACTATCAGGCGGGAAAGCATAGTTATGTAGTCGTTGTCGGTTATTTTTCGCAATCTGTGCTCCGTTTCAGACCTAATCCAAATTTGTCCCACTCACGGGAACCACCAAAGAAAACTGCCAGATTTGTATAGCCCAAAGCTTGAAGATTACGCGCCATTTGTAGTGACAGGTCACACTCTTCCCCTGAACAAAAAGGAATCAAGAGTTTGTCTTTAGGGCAACCGCCGAGAGCTGAATCGAGATAATTTCCAAGATTTTCCGCTGGAAGGGACTCAAATGGTATATTGATTGAGCCCGGTATCGTGCCGCACTCGAAATCAGAGGTCTTTCTGCAGTCAATAAATAGAGCCTTGCCGGTATTGAACTCCAATTCAGCTAGATCAAGTGCTATAAAAGGCGGATCGCCAACATCAGCATTTGGGGGAACTATGATATGATTTCCACTTGATATAGAGCGGTACTTACCAAAATAGGCAATGCTATTGGGAGAGATGGCGTTTAATCCCAACCCCAGTACCGTTGAGAGAATCAAAATAACTATAAGTTGCCGAGTAACCATATATCTTTATGTCGTCCTCAGATGTCTTTCATATTATACTGAAACGTTCTCTTTTCGATTCAAAAAAACCGCCCCGATTTTTGTTTTTTTCAGAACGGTAAATCATCTGGTGGGAATTAACAAAGTGCTGTCCTGTATGTCAAGGCAAATGTCTTGATTTGCACGTAGCAACTCTATGGAGCAGTGTATATAGGGCTTGTTGAATAATTAGTTATTATGTACCACAATCTCCCCGCCTTTGGCGGGCGCGCCCGCCTGTCGAGCGGACAGGTAGCGGGCGGCCTTGTGCTGACGTGCCTGTCGGCGCACAGGAAGTG
>JAYEIF010000198.1:0-9432 GCA_034659895.1 Candidatus Zixiibacteriota bacterium | reverse complement strand
CAAGTGAAAGGGTTTTGTTATAAATAGCTTAAAAGGCTTGCACTTGATAAACATTCTATACGCCACAGCGCACTTCCTGTGCGCCGACAGGCACGTCAGCTCGCGTAGCAGCGGGGCTTGTCTCCGCCCTGCCTGTCGCAGACAGGTGTGTGTATAGAAACGGGCGACACAAGGCCGCCCGCTACGCGCCCGCCAAAGGCGGGGAGATTGTGGTACATAATAACTAATTATTCAGCAGACCCTATAGTATACAGTCTCGTGAGAGAAAATATGTTATGCTTTCCTCTAATTTCTCAGGACTTTCGAAAAATTCACTATCTCCCTGATGGCGGAACCAAGTCATCTGACGTTTGGCATAACGTCGCGTGTTTTGTTTTATCAACGATACTGCTTCTTCAACTGAATACTTGCCATCGAGATAGTCGAGCAATTCAGAATAACCAATAACGTTTGATTTCCTAATATCTTCCATCATCCCTTTTTTAATCAACGCCTTGAGTTCTGTAAGCAGTCCAATTGCCATCATTTCATCGACGCGCTCATTGATTTGCTGATAGAGCTTCTCACGCAGAGGCGCCAGACAGAAGCTCTTGAAGGAATATTCGCTTTTGTGATATGCGCCAGTTACCGCCAACTCCGAGCGGGTCTTGCCCGTAAGCTCGAATATCTCAAGTGCGCGAATGACTCGAATTTTATTGTTTGGATGCAACCGAACTGCTTCAAGCGGGTCTATTTGTTCCAGACGTTCATACATTGCCAGTGATCCAAGATGTTCCATCTCTTGCTCAAGGCGTTTGCGGATGGTCAAATCGTCGTTGTCAATTTCAATTACGCCGTCTGTCAATGCCCGCAAGTACAGACCTGTTCCACCAACAACCAAAGGGATATGGTTTCGCTTTAGAATGGCGCTTATGGCAGCGCTGGCATCATCAATGAAGCAAAAGGCGGAATACCTTTCGCCGGGATCAATGATATCTATCAAGTGAAAATCTACCGCACGGCATTCCTCAGGGGTTGGTTTGGCAGTGCCAATATCGAGATACCTGAAAATCTGGCGGGAGTCAGCGGAGACAACCTCCACGGGAAAATTGTGAGAGAGTTTTACAGCTATACCAGTCTTACCGGAAGCGGTAGGTCCACAGATAATCGGTATGGTAGTTGAATCACTCACGGCCAAATTGTCGGTTGAGGTCGCTCTTGCTTATCTTAATGAAAGTTGGGCGTCCGTGTGGGCATGAATACGGCTCTCGACATTTCAACAATACATTCAGTAGATGTTCTGCCTCCTGTTCATTCAGGCGGTTACCGGACATCACAGCCGAACGACACGCTATCGATTGCGCCATAGTTTTGGTCAAATCCTGTCCGACTTTTCGTTGCGAAGAGATATCATCAATAATCTTTAGAATGACTTTCTCCGGCGATTTGGTAGAAAGAACTATCGGCACAGCCTCAATGTTAATCATTCTACCGCCAAAAGACGATACTGTGAACCCAGATCGATTAAGCATCTCCTGCGATTCTTCAAATACTGCCAATTGCTCAGCAGTCAATTCCACCTGTACCGGAAATAGCAGGCTCTGTCCGTCCGCCGTTTTCTGCTCAATTCTGGCAAGTATCTCTTCGTATAACACTCGTTCATGCGCCGTGTGCTGATCAACGATGTAGAGATCTTCGCCCGTCTGTAACAGAAGATACAAATCCGCAAATCTACCAATATAACGAAATCCCGCTGAAGGTCCGACATCGGAGTTATCATCTACCGTATGGGCAGGGGATTCAGCCACTGATTGTGAGTTGTCGAGTACTTCGCCAGTCTCGCGATTGACTTTGATTGATGTGTTATCCTCGGAGGTGTGTGCTGTATTTGGCGGGCGATAAAGCTCTGAGAGGGAATTGGAATCAACCTTGTTCCCCCCGTAGATCCCAGGAACCACTGCCTGACTTGAACTCTGCGGCATTGATATTCCACCTGAGAAGGAAGGAGCAGAAGACGAAGATTTTCTATGAGAAATATCGAACGATGGAATAATACCATCCTGACGCAGTGCATCCGCTATTAGATGATGTATCAGGTGATGTATTTCTCGTTCGCGCGCCAGACGCACCTCAATTTTACCCGGGTGAACATTTACGTCTATCTCAGATGGGTCCACTGTTATCAAAAGCGCACCAACCGGAAACAACCCTCTTGGAATCAGTTCACCATATCCGGACACAAAAGCATGTGACAGCGTTGGCGATTGAATATAGCGGCCATTGACAAAGATAAACTGCCCGTATCGATTGTGTTGCGCTATGTCGGGCAGACCGATACACCCATGAACGGAAGCATACTCATCATTTCCATCAACAGCAAGAAACTGCCTGTTTTTTCCCAAAACGTCAGCGACTCTTTCCACAAGATTTTGTTGCTTTGGCAGTGAAAAAATCTTGCGGCCATTCATTTTTAACGAAAAAGCGATATCCTGACGTCCGATAGCCAGAGCCATTGCTGTGCGAGAAACGTATCTTGCCTCAGTAGTTTCAGACTTAAGGAACTTTCGTCGAGCCGGAGTATTGAAAAACAAATTTTCCACTTCGACTGTTGTTCCGGGAGCAGAAGCCACAGGCTTTAGCGATTGCATAACTCCGCCTTCGTAAATTATCTCTGTCCCTGAAGAGGCTTCCAAAGAACGGGACACCATACGCATACGCGACACCGATGCCACCGACGGAAGGGCTTCACCGCGAAATCCATAAGTGCCAAGACTATCAAGGTCCTTAAAAACAGAAATCTTTGACGTCGCATGACGAGAAAAGGCAATCTCAATCTGTTCTTCCGTAATTCCACAACCATTATCTACAATTTTGATTAGTTTGGTTCCGGACTTCTCTATTTGAATCTCAATGCGGTCAGATCCCGCATCGATAGAGTTCTCTACCAGTTCTTTCAAAACAGCGGCCGGTCGCTCTATGACCTCACCAGCGGCTATCTTGTTGACTACCCGTTCGGGAAGAGGTCTGATCCAGCGTGGTTGCTTGTTGCTGTCAGATTTATTGTTCATTGTAATTCCTTGTGGAGTTTTCTGAGAAAATCGAATGCTTCAACTGGCGTCATATTATCCAGATCAGCCGCTTTAATTTTCTCCTCGATTTCCGACGGCTTTGTTTCAAACAATGAAGGTTGTATTCTTTTTTTGTAAATAGTTTTCCCAAGTTCACTGCGGGTAAATTTTCCCGATTCAAGCAAGTGAAGAATCTGACGCGCTCTGGAAATCGGCTTTTGCGGGAGACCAGCCAATTTGGCTACTTCGATTCCATACGAATCATCACAGCCGCCTTTTACAATCTTATGCAGGAAAATCACCCGATTTTCCCATTTTTTCACTTCCACCTGAAAGTTGACAATCTCAGGATATATTTCAGCCATTCCAGTCAATTCGTGATAATGAGTCGCAAAAACTGTACGGGATAGCGGGTGTTCATTGATATACTCCACAACTGCCCATGCGATAGAGAGGCCATCAAAGGTTGATGTCCCTCGTCCTACTTCATCCAGAAGAACGAGCGACCGATCGGTGGCATTGTGCAGGATATTTGCGGTTTCAACCATTTCCACCAAAAAAGTAGACTGCCCTCGAGCAAGATTGTCCACCGCCCCAACTCGCGTGAACACACGATCAGTCAAACCAATTTCCGCTCGTGCGGCAGGGACAAATGAACCAATCTGAGCCAGTATGACAATCAACCCAATCTGGCGCAGAAAAGTTGACTTGCCAGACATATTGGGCCCGGTCAGGATTTGGATGCGGTCCTTTTCCGACGAAAGTGTAACATCATTAGCGACAAAGGAACCGGTTGGTAGAACATCCTCAATGACCGGATGACGTCCCTCTTCTATTATCAGTCTCGTATCCTCAAAGATACCCGGTCTGCAATAACCATTTTCCACTGCTACCTCAGCAAGGCCGGAGACTAAATCAATCTCCGCCGCCAAGTCAGCCGTAGAAATAACATCAGCAATCCTACTCGAGAGAAACTCCACAAGCTGACTGTAAAGTTCTTCTTCGAGTTTGAATATCTTCTCTTCGGCAGTCAGGATAAGCGCTTCCTTCTCCTTGAGTTCGGGAGTGATGTAACGCTCGGCATTGACAAGGGTTTGCTTGCGAATATAATCTTCCGGTACTGAGTCAATGTTGGCTTTGGTCACTTCAATGTAGTAACCAAACACTTTATTAAACCCAACCTTGAGTGTAGTTATACCAGTATGTTCGCGTTCGGTTTTAGCAAGTGATCCAATGTATTGACGTGCTTCACGGATGGAATCATTTAAATTATCAAGTTCCCGCGAGAAACCACGTTTGATAATATTCCCCTTAGTAGTTACCAGTGGAGGTTCTTCAACCAACGCCTCTCTAACCCTATTGATTATATCATTGCAATCCGGCAGCGCATCACCAATTCCCAGCAAATGAGGGCTGTGAGATTCTGTTAAAATCTCCTTCAATCTCCGACAGACAACAAGGCCATCTTTGATAGCGGCTGCTTGTCTGGGGCTAAGCTTACCAATCCCCAATCTTCCGGACAGCTTTTCCAGATCCGGCAGTTTTTCGGTCTGCTCACGAATAGTGTGTGCCAGTTCCCTGTTTTTCACTAATTCAGCAACACCAGAAAGACGCCGCTCTATCCTTGTGCGAGAACGAAACGGTCGCAGTAACGCACTTCGCAAGCGACGAGCCCCAGCACCAGTTTTACAGTTATTTATAACTGAAAATAGCGTATTCTGCTCAGAAGCATTGGAGATATTTGTCACAAGTTCCAGATTACGGACTGTGCTGTAATCGAGTATCATGTGTTCATCATTATCAAATTTTGTCAGTCGATTGATGTGATGAAGTTGGTCGCGATGATTCTCTTTTAGGTAACGCAGCACAGCCCCGGCGGAAGTGATGGCTATTCGGCTATTTCCTACTCCAAAGCCGTCAAGCGTACTGGTGCCAAACTGTTCGTTTAGCTCCCGATTCGCTGTGCGAAAATCAAAATTCCATTCCTCAAATCCGGTTAATTGTGTCTCATTATTGGTCAGCCCGTGTTGCTTAACAAAACTCTTATCATCATTGGATACCATCGGGTAAAGGATTTCTTTCGGAGCAAGAACTTTGAGTCTCTCCAGTATGTCTTCGACCGCACCTTCATCTACAACAAAGGAACCGGTAGATAAATCAAGCGCCGCTAGCCCTAATGTTTGTGGTTTTCTGCGTTCACATACTGCCGCCAGCCAGACCGGCTGTTGATTTTCATTGCCAGTGTCAACAGCAGCCGTCCCAGCGGTAAGTATCTCGACAATACCTCGTTTCACCAATCCTTTTGCAGCTTTTGGATCCTCGGTCTGCTCGACAATCACAACTTTTTCCCCTGCTCCCAACAGTCGAGCCAGATATTTGTCAGCGCTATGATATGGAACACCAGCCAGAGGGATACGTTCTTCTGTCCCATGAGATCGGGAAGTAAGCGCAATGTCGAGAATTGGCGCCGCCTTCACAGCGTCATCGCCGAACATCTCATAGAAATCACCCATGCGAAAAAAAAGAATCTTATCGGGGTGCTGCTCTTTAATTTCATTATACTGCCGCATTAGCGGCGTAATTTTGGGAGACTTATTGCTGTGTCCGATCATTGCGCAACAACCTGAAAGACCTCATGATGATTCGCTTCAAGCATTCTCTTGAAAGCGGCCGCTGCATTGAAATTTTCAAATTGACCAACATACACAACATGATATTTTACGCCAGATATTGTCTTGAACTTAATTTCCACATTGTATCTGTATTGCTTAAAGAGGTCAGCCTGTCTTTTGGCATTGGAAGATATTGAAAAGACTCCAACCTGCACTGAATAGTAAGTCCCTGTCAGTTTGTCCGCCTCAACGTTTTGGACATCATCGGTTGATAGTTCTGCCAGACGATTAATTAAAGCATTCAACCCCACCGATGATGGGAAACCTTCTCGGAGTAGATTATAGTAAAATACAGCATCGTCAACTTGATGTTGGTCGATAGCGTTTACGGTCAATTGATAAAGAGCTTGTGGCACACCAGGGCCATTTCGTTGTCGAGAAAGCTTCTTTAGAAGTTTGTTAGCGCCAATTTGTTTGCCATGAGTCAACATTAGATGTGCCTTGTCAATATCACCCAACTGTTGCTGATCATGATTGGTGTAGCGGAGAAGATAGCTATCAATCTGGTGCAATGTCGATTTGTATTTTTCATTGTTTTGATCTATAGCTATCGAAAAACGCTGTATCTGGTCACCAAAACGACCATCTTCCCATAACACCCTATAGTCAACAATTAGTTTCTGCAGTTGATTGCGATCCCCCACAAGAAAATAGTATTGAATTAGTCTTAGGTAGATTTCTTCTCGGTACTTAGTATCGATTGGTGTTCTGAGCGCAGCCTCCATAAGACTGGCTGATTTGGCGGCGTCTGTTTCTAAAAGTGACTGGAAAAATAGCGTATTCCCATCGCGTAACGCCGCAGTAGATACTTCCGACAAAGCTTCCGCAGCTTCTTCGAGACGTCCCTGTATGATAAGCGAATATGTATCATCGGCGCTAATAGTACCTGAAACGACTAACAGGCCTGCTATGGCCAAAAGTAGACGGATAATCATGGGCAGTTTAACTACTAATTCGCAGGTTGCTTACGATCTCTGAGGTCTTTCTTATTACTGAGATCTGCAACCGTCAAGTTTTCTTCACGCAGAGATAAAGTGCGGAGGAGATTTTCCAGTTTACGGCGGTCATCTCGTTCGAGGTAAACGTGGATAAGCTCCAATACCGATTTAAAGTGGTCGGGTTGATCATCGACGATCCCCTCCAGGATCTCGCACGCTGTATCAATATCGCCTTTCTTCTCTGAAAACTCCGCAAGCGTCAACCGTGCTTCAAGATTGTGTGAATCGTAATTGAGGATATTTCTGCAAATGTCGGAAAGCTCTCCGTAACGCCCCAGATCAAACAGGGTCTTTTTCAGTCGGCCGATTACCTGATGACCATGGCCGGGAACGGCAGTTATTAACTTTTTCCAAAAATTGACAGCATCCTCATAGCGCTCTTCATCGCAGTATGTATCGCCAATTGCCAGATATGCATAAACGTATGTTGGGTCTAACCCGATAGCTTCCTTAAACAACAGGCGCGCTTTGTGATACTCTCTTTTTTGATACAACTCATCACCAAGGCGGTATTTGTAAACAGCCAGTTTCTTTCTGCTCTTATTGGCTTCTATCTTCAGGATGCTTGCTGCAGTTTCATAAGCTTCATCCCATCGATGCGCCCCCTCCTGAATTTCCAACAACTTCTCATATGCCCAACGGTTTTTTGACACTAACCCTGTTAGTTCTTTTAATGCCGCTTCGGCAGTATCAAAATCCTTCAAAGCAAGATAGTCTTCAGCCAGTTGCCTGAGGATAGCTTCTTTGTCATCGTTCGACAGGTGTGTTCGCAAGGTGAGGTCTTTGTGTATTTGCAGCGCTCGATCCGGTTTGTTGTTCTCTCGAAGAATCTGCCCCAACCGCAAATAGGCATCGATATTAGCGGTATCCTCAATTACAACCTGCCGCAGTTTAGTGAATGCCTGAAGCTGTTCACCATTGAGCAAGTCCTTTAACGACTCAATGTATAGTGATGATACTGGCTGCGCTGGTTTGCTCAGAAATCGTCTATACACTAAAAAGAAAGCCAGCGAAATTGCAAGCAGTACCAGAAAAACAAGGGCGTATCCAACCATCCCCACTACCGATCCTCCGAAGGAGTTTTTCCATTTTGAGTCAATGGCTTATCTTTCACAAGCAATTCGGCAGATTCCTCTATCGGACGGTTCCGTAACACTGTTACTTCACTTTCAAGCGCCTGTACTTGCTTTCTGACAGTTCGCAGATTGACCGCCATTTTAATGTAAGCCGAGATGAAAACCAGAAGTGATAAAACTATACCACAGGTGAACGACCAGAACACAACCTCAACTGCAGTCACCTGAGGATACATCTTCCAAATAAGATCAACATCAATTCTTTGATTAAGCTGAACATTATATATAGCAAATGTGACAACCGCCAAAACAATAATTGTCACAAAAACCGCCCGCAATGCCCACATTAGGACCTCCCAATAGATTGCTAGTTTCTTCTATAACATTTTAAGTTATTGCAGCAAACCAATTCGGTCAATAAGAAAGTCTAACTTAATCATCCTTGCTTTTTGAAGATGTATCCTTTTCCTCTCCCGGTATCTTGAACGAATCTATAAGTTGTTTAGCATCCTTCCAATTCATAGTAAAGTACTGATCTTCACTTATAAGATGGAAAAACAATAACTTGCCCTTATCAATCCTCATAATTACAACCACCCCCTGATATGCCCCATAAACACGCTTGCCGCTGCCAGTAGAAGACGATTGAACCACTTTTTTCATGTAATTTGACTTGCCCTGCCAGAGTACACCCTTAAAATCGCCGATATTGTATAACCTACGAACTCGCGTAACTACATCCTCACGCTCAGCTTCACCAATAAACTGATTATTAAGTATCTCAAGTTCCTTGAGAAGGTCATCCTTCTCATCTGAAGAGTACGTTTCACTCAACAGTGAATCAAGCATTTCAAATGGGGTTACCGGGATCTCGGCAACATAAACAGTCAGACGCGGTATAAGTGTGTAATCCGGAGCATTTGCATAGATTGACGGAATCTGATATTTATCTTTGAGCATAATAAAACGACAGTTTTCATCGAGTTTGTTCAGACTAACATTCCAACCATCTAATAATGTCAATTGAAAATTGTATTTGGAATCAGTATACACACTGTCTTCAATCTTGCCTGACTTAGGTTTCCTTCTGCGGGATAGAACATTTGGAGCACAAACTGCAAGGATAATTAAAATAATAGTCAATCGTTTTAATAGCAACATGTTATAAATCACCTCATTTTATATATCTTCACTTACTACTAATGTTTACCTTTATACAATTTCAGTCAAGGATTAAATGAAAAAATGGGTCGAATGCGAATTGCCTCACAATAAATGTTACCGAGAGAGGTGAAATAGGGGGTGTTAACTGATACGTTGCCTCATAATTGATGTTACCAAAAGGAGACACGATTATGGGTGGAGATTCGAGACGAGAATACCTAATAGCGATACAATCACGCTATTTAGAAGCCTCCAAAAAAGAGAAGAGTCTGATACTTCAGGAGTTCTGTGAGGTCTGTAAGTACCATCGCAAACACGCTATTCGGCTACTGAATCAACAGAAAAGGAGACCAACAAAACGACCAGGCCGAAAACCCATCTACTGCTCGGCTGAGTTTATGAAGGCTCTCAAACGAATCTGGTTGGTCTCCGATCAGATGTGTTCTAAGAGGCTGGTAGCGGCCATACCACTCTG
>JAYEIF010000197.1:4047-9474 GCA_034659895.1 Candidatus Zixiibacteriota bacterium | reverse complement strand
CTAAGAATAATTTTTCACTTGTAAGATTATTTCGACAAACATTATTATCCTTCACTCAAACATCCAGATTTCTGACATATTGGGCGTTCTCTTTTATGAACCGACTACGAGGAGCTGTCTCTGATCCCATCAATACACTGAACAGGTGATCCGCAGTTGCGGCATCTTGAAGGGATACTTGCAAAAGGGTGCGTTTTTCCGGGTCCATAGTGGTTCGCCAGAGCTGTTCGGGGTTCATTTCGCCCAATCCTTTGTAGCGTTGGATAGAAACACCGGTTTGCGGCATTTCCTTGAGGATTTTTTTTCTCTCATCATCATTGTAGGCATATTGCTCAGTTTTACCATGACGCAACTGATACAGTGGTGGCTGGGCAATAAAAATATGTCCCAGTTCTACCAATGGTTTCATATAACGGAAGAAAAAAGTTAAAATCAGTGTACGAATATGTGCTCCATCAATATCTGCATCTGTCATAATTATAATTTTATGGTATCTGACTTTCCCAACATTGAAATCATCAGCTATACCACAACCAAGAGCAGTGATAATCGAGCGGATTTCCTTATTGGAAAGTATTTTATCAATACGAGCTTTTTCAACATTAAGAATCTTTCCTCGCAAGGAAAGAATAGCCTGATAGCGGCGATTACGTCCCTGTTTTGCGGAACCACCAGCAGAATCGCCCTCGACGAGATACAATTCACATGATTCTGGATCGCTCAAAGAACAGTCGGCAAGTTTGCCGGGCAAAGCGGCGCTATCGAGAGCAGTTTTGCGACGTGTAAGTTCCTTTGCTTTGCGAGCCGCCATACGAGCAGTTGCTGCCGATACCAGCTTTTCCACTATCTTTTTAGCTATTGGCGGGTTTTCTTCAAAGAAATAGCCAAGGTACTCATTTGTTATATGCTCTACAATACCACGCACTTCACTGTTTCCAAGTTTGGTTTTAGTCTGTCCCTCAAATTGAGGTTCACCTACTCGTGCGGAAATCACAGCGGTTAAACCTTCACGGCTGTCATCACCTACAAGACCAATACCGTTTGTTTTGACAAGGTTATATTTATAGGCGTAGTTGTTTATTGAACGAGTCAACGCTGTGCGGAAACCGGTTAGATGTGTACCACCTTCAATCGTATGAATATTGTTCACATAGGAATAAACTGATTCGGAATAACCATCGTTATACTGAATAGCTACCTCAACCTCTATCCCGTCTTGGGCTTTTTTGAAATGAATCGGTTTTTTGAAAATGGCGGTCTTGCTTTCATTCAGATACTCGACGAATTCCGTCAATCCTCTTTTAGCAAGGAAGTTGACTTTTTGGTCAGTCCGATGATCAATTAAATCAATAGATAAATCCTGATTGAGAAAAGCCAGTTCTCGCAAGCGGGAGGCAACTGTATCGAAGTTGAATTCCACCGTAGAGAAGATTTCTGAATCCGGTTTGAAACAGGTTCTGGTCCCAACTTTTTTTCGTTTACCATTTTTCTCGATTTGCGTCTTAGTGTGGCCTCGTTCGTATTCCTGACGATAGACAATGCCATCGCGGCTAACTTCAACCCAACACCATTCAGAAAGAGCATTAACGACTGAAACTCCTACACCATGCAAACCACCTGAAACTTTGTACGATTCATGATCAAACTTTCCACCTGCGTGAAGTTTGGTCATGACAACTTCCAATGCCGATATTCCTTCCTCTGGATGTTTATCAACAGGAATACCACGGCCGTCATCCGTAACTGTAATAGACCCGTCCTTACCTATTTCGACAACAATATTGCTGGCATATCCTCCCATAGCTTCATCGATAGAGTTGTCCACAACTTCGTACACCATGTGGTGCAATCCACGTTTGCTGATATCACCAATATACATTGCCGGACGGCGTCGAACGGCTTCGAGTCCCTCAAGTACTTTGATGGTAGTAGCATTATAGGAATGACCGTTGTCTTTTTGTTCTGTTGTCATTTTTATTTCCTTGATGTCATCCACTTCACTCGTCATTATTTGTTGCTATCCTTTCTCTCCTCGTACAAATCGCAGTTGCTTAACTGCTTTTCCGTATGGATACTGACGAATTTTCTCCAAAATCGAATCAGTCTGCATCACCAGTTCCTGTCGCCATGCATCATCAGCAACAGCGACATACAGCGTACTATCCTCAAACCGAATAGCGGTGGCAGTCTTTGCTATCTGTTGTCCGACTATCTCCGTCCAGTTATTTATCACTTGCCAGCCATGATATTTCGACATCAGACCAAGTGAGCCAATGACTGTTTCAATCACACCGGACAGTCGATGGGTATCCTTGTAACGGTTATGTCCGCTCTTTCCGAACGGCTGGTATTTATATTTTCTCATCTCTTCCTCTAATTACATAATATACCTGTTTGTTGAATCAATTGCAAGTAAAAAAGCTAATATAACCTATTGAACGCAATGGGGTTATAGCGCAAGCTCTGGCGGTGGTATATCACAATACTTTCTGGTATTTATATGTGATTTGTTTTATTGGAAAACTGTACGGATGCAAGAAAAATGAGCAATTCGAACTTCTATCTAATTTGGGAATTGCATTGACCCAATTTATGTTTTCGTCTATCATGTGGTAACTATGTTGACGAAAGCTCTAAAAAAATATCTGGATTTGCTTGTATCACAAGGTAAACATTCTGAGAAAACAATCGATGCCTACCGTCGTGACTTAACACCCTGGATTGTCTGGCTGCAAAAGCAGTATATCGCCCTTCCCGGAAACGTTCCAAACGATCCGCTTTATCTTCGTATCTACCTTCGGTCCCGCTCTGAGACTGGTGTATCAAATCGCTCTCTGGCAAGATTCCTTAATGCTCTTAATGGTTTCCAGAAATATATCGGCTCACGCTCTAGTATGAAGAAATATCTTTTCAAGCTTCCTGCTATGAAATACAGCTCTCGCATGCCTGATTTTATCAATCAAAACGAAACCGTTCGCCTTTTTGATACAAACACTACAGAAATTTCCACAAAGGGATATTTATACCAGCGTGATTTTATGATGGTGGCGTTGCTGTATGCAACAGGCCTTAGGCGTGAGGAACTGGCTGATATTAATCTGGTCAATATCGATTCAAAAAAAGGGCTAATTACTGTTACAGGTAAGGGAAACAAAATGCGAGTAGTTCCTGTGGGTGAGAATACTCTGGCAGATCTCAATTACTATCTTACTATTCGAAAAACATTCGTATCAAACAAGCAGTCGAATTCCGACAGTCTCTTCCTTAACCGTCTTGGATTACCAATCAGTGTTCGCTCAATAGATCGGAGAGTGAAGAAATTTGGACGGAATAAAGGACTCGATTTCACACCACATACATTACGACACTCATTTGCAACACATCTCCTTGAAAATGGCGCCGACTTGATGCTAATAAAGGAAATTCTCGGACATGTTTCGTTATCTACAACACAAAAATACACTCACGTTACTGCCGAGACTATGAAGAAAGTCTATAAACATGCTCACCCGCGTTCCGGAGAGAAAAAATAGAGAGAAAATGATGAAAACACGATCCACCACAATTATCGGTTTGATTCACAATGGTCATGCGGCGATAGCTGGCGATGGTCAGATTACGCTTGATGACACAGTGTTGAAAACACATTCCAACAAAATACGCTCAATGTATGATGGCAAGATTTTATCCGGATTTGCCGGAACAGCCGCTGAAGCACTTGCCCTGTATGAACTTCTTGAGGGAAAAGTTGATGAATATTCTGGTAACCTTCCCAAAGCAGCCGTGGAGTTGGCCAAACAGTGGCGAACGGACAAGGTTCTCCAGAAACTTGAAGCGGTAATTGTCGTAACAGACGGCAAACACATTTTTCTGGTCAGCGGAAACGGCGATGTGGTCGAGCCGGATGACGGCATTATAGCGATTGGTTCGGGCGGCCCCTATGCTCTGGCTGCGGCTCGAGCCATACTTTCTATCAATCAGCGGATGACGGCGGAGAAAATCGTTTTGAAGGCTCTTGAAATTGCCTCCGAAATTTGCATATACACCAATAACCAAATTACTGTAGAAACATTAAAATGAATAATTTCTATCCTACTCCGAAAGAGATTGTAACCTACCTCGATAAATATATAATCGGGCAGGACAAAGCCAAAAAACTGGTTGCTATTGCTCTGCGTAACAGATGGCGGCGCAAGCAGACACCTGAAGAATTGCGACATGAGATAATGCCTAACAATATTATCATGATTGGACCTACCGGTGTAGGCAAAACTGAAATCGCCAGACGTCTTGCTAATCTTGCACAGGCACCATTTATCAAAGTTGAAGCCTCCAAATTCACCGAGGTCGGGTATGTTGGCCGTGATGTGGAATCAATGACCCGTGATTTGGTTGATATTTCAATCAATATGGTTAAAAATGAGAAATCTGAAGTACTGCGTGAAAAGGCAGAGCAAAATACAATTGAGCGACTTTTGGACCTGCTATTAACACCTATCAAACGGCCTACATCATCAACTGATAATCTTGAAAAACAAGACTCAATTGCTAAAACTCGGGAAAAGTTAAAAACCAAACTACTGAATGGTAAACTCGATAAGCGAGAAATTGAAATAGATACTCCTCTCAACAAATTTCCAGTTATGGAGATATTCTCTCCGATGGGAATGGAGGAGATGGGTATTAACTTTCAGGAAATGCTTTCCGGTATTGTTCCCAAGAAAACCAAACAGCGCAAAATGACAGTCAAAGATGCCCATAAGTATCTTTTCAATGAGGAAATCGATAAGCTTACCAATATGGATGATGTTATAGCCGAAGCTCTTGAGCGGGTTCAGGGAACAGGTATCATATTCATTGATGAGATTGACAAAATTGTTGGCAACAGCAATCGCGGCGGACCTGATGTCAGTCGCGAGGGTGTCCAGCGTGATATTTTGCCAATTGTTGAGGGAAGCTCTATTATGACTAAATATGGAATGGTTCGCACCGATCATATTCTATTCATCGCAGCCGGCGCTTTCCATGCCTCAAGTCCGTCAGATCTGGTTCCGGAACTACAAGGACGATTTCCGATAAGAGTGGAACTCGATTCACTGGCGGCGCGCGACCTTGAACGTATTCTGGTTGAACCTGAAGCGTCACTTGTCAAGCAGTATAAGGCGATGCTTAAGTCGGAGGGTGTGGATATAACATTCGATAAAGCGGCTGTCAAGCGCATCGCTCAATATGCGGAACGAGTCAACAACGAAGCCGAAAACATCGGCGCAAGACGACTTCAGACTGTTTTGACAACTCTGTTGGAGGACATTCTGTTTGAGCCACCAAAGGATAAAAAGAGAATTAAGATATCGGCGAAAATGGTAGAGAGAGAGCTTGACCCGATAGTTGAAAATGAAGACCTGAGTAAATACATTCTCTGAGTTT
>JAYEIF010000197.1:0-3947 GCA_034659895.1 Candidatus Zixiibacteriota bacterium | reverse complement strand
CAGTATCGTCTTGTTGGGTAACATTTGGTGAAAAACAAGTTCCTGAGAAACAAAGGACTATTTAATATCTTTCTATCTGAAAATTATTAGAGGAAAAACCGTATGACTTCCATTAATATCCCTGATTTTATCAGTAAAATTGAACTTTTCAAAGATCTCACAGAGGAAGAACAACACCTTCTGACAGAAAGTATTGAGGTCGCCGATTACGAACCCGGCGCTCTTTTATTTGAGGAAAACAGCCAACGCCTTAATGTCTATTTCGTCTTTGATGGCTGTATAGAGCTATTCAAGACTACTCCTTTTGGAGAAGAAAAACGCCTGCTTTATTTTGATCGACAAAGTTTTCTTGGTGAGGGTGCTCTGATGGACGATTATCCACATTCTACATCAGCTCGTGCTGTGATTCAGTCAAAACTATTAGTAATCAGCCATGATGCTTTTGCTCTATTATCAAAAAGTCAGCCACAAATTGCGATGAAAATACTATCTCGTGTGGCTCGTGTTATCTCTCGGCGGCTTCGTCAAACCAGCACTCAGGTGGTTAGCGCTGCTGCTCAGTATGTTTCCGGTCGTACCCGTCAAGAACACGACTTGTTGGGTGAGCGTGATGTTCCTGATGAGTTTTACTATGGCATTCAAACTCTGCGGGCACTTGAGAATTTCCCTATTAGCAATGTATCACTAAATCATTTTTCAGTCCTGATTAATGGTTTGGCTATGGTGAAATTAGCTGCCGCAAAAGCTAACTATGATTTGGGTTTACTGAATAAGGACATTGCCGATGCTATTATTCGCGCATGTAATGACATTCTTGGTGGTCGATTGTATACCCACTTTGTTGTCGACATGATTCAGGGCGGTGCCGGCACTTCGACAAATATGAACGCCAATGAAGTCATAGCCAATCGCGCACTTGCAATACTTGGATATGATAAAGGGCAATACGAACACTGCCACCCGAATAATCATGTCAACCTGTCACAATCGACTAACGATGCCTATCCTACAGCCCTACATATAGCTTTGATAAAAAGCAACAACCGATTGGTAAGTGTTCTGGAAAATTTGTCTAAAGCTTTCCGAAATAAAGCAGCCGAGTTCAATCACATCCTTAAAATGGGACGCACGCAGCTTCAGGATGCGGTTCCGATGACTTTGGGGCAGACCTTCGAGGCTTCAGCATCCACATTGTCAGAAGAGATAGAGCGTCTAAGGGAAAACGCTGACTTGTTTCTGGAAGTCCACATGGGAGGTACCGCCATAGGAACCGGCATCAATGCTCATCCGGAATATGGCACAAAAGTAGTGAAATATCTCAGCGAGATATCAGGACTTGACCTTATTCTATCTCCTGACCTTGTTGAGGCAACATCCGATACAGGCGCTTTCGTTATGTATTCTTCGGCTGTCAAACGTTTAGCGGTTAAGCTGTCGAAAATATGCAATGATCTTCGCTTACTCTCAAGTGGTCCAAGAGCCGGTATCAACGAAATAAATCTCCCTAAAATGCAGCCCGGTTCTTCAATCATGCCGGGGAAAGTGAATCCGGTTATTCCCGAAGTAGTCAATCAGGTATGTTTCAAAGTGATTGGAAACGACCATACTGTTACTATGGCGGCGGAAGCCGGTCAGTTGGAACTGAATGTCTTTGAGCCGATTATTGCTCAATCAATTCTCGAATCGATTGAGATGCTCAAGAATGCAATGAAAACACTAAGATACCGGTGCATTGAGGGCATAACAGCCAACGAGGAAGTGTGCCGCCAACAGGTCAACAACAGCATTGGTTTGGTAACTGCCCTAAATCCGGTTCTGGGTTACGAAGTCTGCTCACAATTGGCTCGTGAAGCACTCGAGACCAATCGAGGTCCCTACGAGTTAGTTTTGGAAAAAGGACTTCTGTCGAAAGAGGAATTGGATAAACTTCTGGCTCCGGAAAATATGATTCGCCCTCATAGAAGCAGTTTGTAGCTCAGATTGCCAAGGCGGATAGCTCTACTGAACTGACCATTCCCTTTATTACCTTATTCCGAGCTGAAATTTACCTTATCCCGAGCTGGAATTTACCTTATCCCGAGCGGAAATTTGTCTCATCCCGGGCTTAAATTTATCTCGTCCCGAGCTTAAATTTACCTCATCCCGAGCTGAAATTTATCTCATCCCGAGCTTAAATTTATCTCATCCCGAGCGGAGTCGAGGGACGGTTGTTATAGTGCCACCCTTCTCGCCACGGCGGGCATCTCAGAATGCTTGATAGCGTATGGTGGAATTATCATCCATTGCTTTACAAATTCGGGCCAATCATATTCTCAGGGCGAACCTTCTCATCAAACTCCTCTTCTGTCAACAATCCCAATTTAACAGCGGCTTCCTTTAGTGTACTGCCGTCAGCGTGAGCTGTCTTGGCGATTTTAGCAGCGTTGTCATAACCAACATGCGGATTGAGCGCCGTTACCAGCATCAAAGAGTTAGTCAGATTCTTTTTGATATTAATTTCGTTTGGCTCGATACCGACTGCACAATTCTGATTAAACATCTCGCAGGTATCTGCAAGCAGGCGAATTGACTGTAGCAAATTGAAAATCATCACCGGTTTGAAGACATTCAATTCAAAATGACCGGTGGAACCACCAACATTGACCGTAACATCATTACCCATTACCTGAGCACACACCATTGTCATCGCCTCACACTGAGTAGGATTTACCTTGCCGGGCATAATTGAGGAACCGGGCTCATTGGCTGGCAGAGACAGCTCGCCAATACCGCATCGTGGACCGGAGCTCAGAAAGCGAATGTCATTTGCGATTTTCATCAATGAACCAGCGAGAGTCTTCATCACACCGGATGCTTCCACAATAGCATCATGGGCTGCAAGAGCTTCAAACTTGTTCGGAGCAGTAACAAACGGCTTACCTGTTATTTTGGCAATCTCAGCGGCTGACTTGACGGCAAACTCAGGATGAGTGTTCAAACCAGTTCCTACAGCCGTTCCTCCCAGAGCCAGTGGGTAGAGCCGTTTTAGGCAATCATTAATACGTTCCAATCCGAGCGTGAGAGCTGCGGAGTAACCAGAAAATTCCTGTCCCAGTGTAAGTGGGGTAGCGTCCATCAGGTGTGTGCGGCCGATTTTGATAATATCCTTGAAGTCCTTTGATTTTTTTTCCAATGTATCGCGCAAATTGGTAATCATCGGGATAAGTCGGCGATGGATTTCCTCAACAGCCGCTATATGCATTGCTGTCGGGAAAGTATCGTTCGATGATTGCGCTTTATTGACATCGTCATTCGGATGAATCGGTTTCTTTGAACCCATCTCACCGCCAGCAATTTCAATAGCTCGATTGGCGATAACCTCGTTAGAGTTCATATTGGTCTGGGTGCCAGAACCTGTTTGCCAGACTACCAGCGGAAAATGATAATCGAGTTTTCCCTCAATGACTTCATCCGATGCTTTGACAATAAGGTCGCCTTTTTCTTTTGGTAGCAATTCCAATCCAACATTTACTGTAGCTGCGGCTTTTTTGAGGATTCCCAAGGCTCGGATGAGTTCGCGGGGCATTTTCTCGCCACCTATCCGAAAATTCTGCAACGAACGCGCAGTTTGGCAGCCATAGTATTTGTCTGCCGGGACTTTCATCTCGCCCATAGTGTCTGTTTCAATGCGATAATCCATAATTCCTCCACTTGTTAGCAACTTAACCGCCAAAACAGATTTTGAGATGGCAGTTCTATTCCTTTTAATCAATATACATTTTACGCACGCAACAACAAATGGATTTAGCCACAAGTAAGAGATTTGTCATAAAATAGGGCTTGCTGAATAAAGTACCTGTCCGCTCGACAGGCGGGTAAGTTCTTTGTTCATAAATAGATAAGCATGTTTTGTATTGTTTCAAGTGAAAGGGTTTTGTTATAAATAGCTTAAAAGGCTTGCACTTGAT
>JAYEIF010000196.1:0-9481 GCA_034659895.1 Candidatus Zixiibacteriota bacterium | reverse complement strand
GAATTAGACGTAGAAAAAAAATAACCTCTGTTCATGGATTGAATGGAGGATACCTCTTCTGAGTGTCTTGCTTAAGAAGTGCCGGCCCGCAAGGAAGCGGGTCGGTTTTTTATTACTGCAATGTATAGGCGTAGTATGAATACTGATTAATTCTTGCAATTACTCGGTGATTTGTTGATACATTTCCCGAGCAAAGCGGTCGGTCATGCCGGCTATGTAGTCAGCTATCACCGTTTCGGGTCGTTCTGTCTGTAGCATTTCCTGGAATCTTTGCGGCATTAATGCAGGATCATGCGACAGAGTTTCGAAAATTGTTTCTAAAATCACATGCGCTTTCTTGGTCATGTCTTTTAGATGCGGATGCTTGTAGAGATTGACCAACAAGAAATTCTTGATATCCGCTGCGATATTTGCTGTGCTATCTGAGTAGCCGCAAACTTTCTCAGGACATGAGTGGACGGATTGCAAGTCGGTAATCTCCAGACTATCAATTCTTCTTTGGGTTTCCTCAAGCACATCGGTGACCATCAGGTTTATCAAGTGACGTACAAGCGCATACCTCTGTTGATGTGGGCCGAGTGTCAAAAACTTGCTATTGTTGTTGAAATTAAGTTTATCCCAGAAAGAGGTTTTTAGCAGCATCTCTGATTTGAGAATGCCCGAAGACAATCCATCATCAATATCGTGTGCGTTGTATGCTATCTCGTCGGAGATATCTACCAATGAAGCCTCAAGGCTTGGCTGGTTGTTAGCGGAAAATTCAGGCAATTCAATTTTTACTGAGGTTTCATGTCTTGCTATTCCTTCACGAACTTCGTAAGTAAGATTCAGACCGGGATAATCCGGATAACGCTGTTCAAGTAGATCAACGATACGCAGCGACTGTCTGTTGTGATTGAACCCACCGCTTTCGACCAGCAGGTCATTTAGGACACCTTCTCCACCATGACCAAAAGGCGTATGCCCCAAATCATGCACCAGAGCAATGGCTTCGGTGAGGTCTTCGTTAAGACCAAGATTTCGAGCCAGCGTTCGAGCAATCTGGGCTACCTCGATTGTGTGCGTCAGCCGAGTGCGGAAATGGTCTTTCTCATGGGGGATAAAGACCTGTGTCTTATATTCTAATCGGCGAAATGCGGCTGAGTGTATAATCCTATCTCTATCACGCTGAAAAGCAGTGCGTAGAGGATGTTCTCGGACAGGGAAAGTTCTACCTTTTGATTGAGCAGCCTTAACAGCATAAGGTGCCAGGGATTCTAATTCGTGCTGCTCGATTTTCTTTCGCATTCGTAATGTCATAATTTTATTCTGCCTTTACCAGTATTCCTATTCTTCATGTATATTATTCAATGTTTGTATTTTTCCACCATTGATAAGATAACGACATGCAATGGGTAAAGCCAAGTGTAGGATGGTATGATGTATAGTAACCGACCAGCCCATGAATAATATTAACTTCCAGTCCCCCAGCGTAGGTTAATGGCTCTGAAGTCAGTGACCACATAAGGGAAGCTTTCGATGAGACATCAATCTTTTGACCGATGCTAAACTGTGGTTTCTGTTTATCCTCGAAAGTTGATTTTGCAATGATTGAGTATGAGCCTTGTCCAAGTAGTTCAACGAAAACAGAATACTGAGGATTGATTTCCGGGCTGCCTGATTTCATAACAGGGGAAGTTAGATTATCCGCCGCCAGAGCAAATAAAAATCGTTGTCGTTTGTATGAAAGCGACGCTCCGATAGTTGATGAACTTAATCCTGAATAGCCACCGCCAAAGTCTATTGATAAATGTGACCATGTTACACCAACGCCAGCGTTACCAACGCTAGCGTTACCAAAATTGTATGCTGTGGCAAGTTTGAACGTTTTTTCGGTGTAAAGTTCGCTGTGTCCAAATTGTGAGAACCCTGCTGCCCAAGTGAACCTGCTGAATCGATATCCGACAGAAACGAGCGCTTCATCGAGGTCCTTCAGCTCATATTGCCTGAGAATACACAGTTCTACTGCACCGGAAAGAATACTATCAGCAGATGATGGCACTAATAGCAGGCCTGATGGGGACATTTCCGACAGTACTACTGCTTTCCCAATTCCAATACCACGAGATGAATGAAACTCAAAAGCCATTATTGGATTGAATGCCAGACAAACAATCAACACACTCAATAATTGTACCAACATCTTACGCATATTTACCGTGCAATAACTACCGTTTCTTTGGTTGACTCGCCGCCAACAACCTCTAAATAAATAATATAAATACCAATTGGAAGACGATTTCCGCTGTTTCCTTGTCCACGCCATATATTTTCATCACGAACACGATCAAAGGTATAAACAGTGCGACCTTGTCGATCATATATTTTGAGTTTGTATTCTCTTTCTGGAGGAGCTTCCACACTGATAGTGACTGATTCATTTAGACCATCTCCGTCAGGTGAAAACACTTTCGGTGAGATATTGAGGTTAGCCATTCCGCTATTGGGACCGAAGAATGTTTCATTTGGCTGTCCGGGTGTTCCTCTTGGATTTTCTGAAGAGCCCCATTGCTGTTCATTAGATGTTTGCTCGTCGCGAGACCAGGTATGATTGGAAGGGAACGTTTGATTGTAAGATAGACGATCAAGTTCAATGCCAAACTGGTCAACCAAGCGCACAACATCAGGAGTGTTATTATTAAATGAAGACCATGCTGGTGGCTTAATTACTCTGCCATTATATTCTGGGTAGTAATTGAGGAACTCTAATGTGTTTTGTGCTAAGACAAGATATTCGCCGGATATTATATCGTATGATTCTGCAGAAATTTGTTGCAGTTTTATAGAATCGCCAAACTGAAAATCAATCAGATTGATATTTGAATCACATCGATTGAATATCTCAACCCATTCGCAGTGAAACCCATCTGATGGATTGGCTAAAAGTTCAGTTAGTATCAGCGGTGGAAACTCAATTCCTGGCACAATGATATTGCAGCAGTTATTAGAAATACGGTCATCATCGGGTAGCATAGCTTCCACAACCGAATAGACTCCGGCCAACGATAATGTACACTTCACTAATATAGTATCGCCGACAGTCATTAGCGGTACATTGATTACTTTGAGTGTTTCTGGAATGAGATTATCAGCCTCAAAGCCGATTTCAGTTAGAGAAAGCAAGGCATTATCAATCACATTCTCACCTGAGTTGATAATGTTGAGCGTGAGGAGCGCTTCACCATGCACAGATTGCACATCTGCGATATTCATACCCAAATCATAAGGAACCGGAGTCAAAGAGTTTATCCTTCCGGGCGTTGAGCCAAAGTTATCAATTGACTGGTTAGTTTCGTTTGATGTTGGCGAAACATATTCCCATGAGTAGCCGTCCTTGCCTGATTCGACCCAAGATAGTTCCGAGACAAGCGCATCAGATGAGTTGTAAAGTTCAACTTGACCTCCAGAGTTGGTCAGAGAAAAGGAAGCAACTAGCGGTTCAGGAATCAAAGATTCATAATTGGTATTACCCCATGTTGCGGAATTATCCCCCCAGTATTCTTCAAATCCGGGGGAGATGTTATCAGTGAACAACTTACGGCAGATAATTAGAAATCCGCCAGGAATCATTACATTGGTGCTGTCCAATGAAAAAGATTTTGTCTTAATTTGCAGCCGATAACCATCGAGCGAAACTGTATCGGAGGAATCGTTATACAGTTCTATCCATTCCAATGTGACTGACCCGCCGGGTTCATTTGCCAAAACTTCGTTTACAATAACACCTGCTTGAAGATGCGGTGGCCACGCAGTGATGCCGATTAACACCCACAGAAGTATTTTAATTGATTGTGCTACCATACTAACGCTGTCACTTTCAAAGACACGGTGGTTTCGTTTCGACTGATTGGTTCACTAAAGTAACTGTTGCTAAGCTTTATCGTGGTAATAAAATTTGAAAAGACTTCCTGTTGGTTGCTGATAAAAAAGTACCAATAGTCAACGCGCTTCATTCGAATGTTCCATCGTCCAAGATTTGACCATAACACCACACGCCCAATTCTTTTTAAATCAGTTCGAATTCTCAGAAACAACGACAAATAATCTTGCCGACCGTTTCGTGTATTATAGCCAAAATATCCTCTCAATGACAGCTTATCAGAGCTGAATCGTCCTTCCAGTCGGGTGCGTCGGGTAATAATTTTGTTGGAAGTGGCATACAATACTCTTTTGGTTAATTTGCTAAGATGATCAAGACGGACTGTAAAATTTGATTGAAGTTGTCTGACTATACCGCTGAGGAATTGATAGCTGACGGTATCTCGGTTCAATGTTGATGCTATTAGTGAGTTGACAAGTTCTAAGCGTTTCGTAATTTGAATAATAGTTTTGAACATACCACCCTCAACGCCTTTTCTTTTACTTGAAAAGCTAAAATTGACATATGATAAACTGTCGTGACGACTGAGGCTACCAGTTTTGCTTCCGGCAGAAAGATCGAGATATCCATCGTTGTATGCCCACCCAGCATACCGTATATCAGCCTGTCTGAATCGATGCCGCCCTTCCAGTGATATCCCGCCAAAACTAGGTCGCTCTCCGCTTTGCAAAGTAACTTCAATTGCTGTATGGCCTCTATTGTAATTTTTGTGTGCAAAGGCACTCAACTTGAAATCACGAACTGTTTGTTCGGTAATGCGGTTCTTCAGCAGGTTCAATCCGACTATTCCCCCAAGTTTGAGGGATGCAGTTTGTCGGGAGATCATTGTTGCCGTAGTAATCAATCTGTGGTTGTGATCACGATTGATTGATCCAAGAGATTGGATAGACCAGAATCGGTTTGGCTTTATACGCAAGTAAACGCCGTTAGCGCCGCCGTAGTCGGGAGTGATAAACGATTCACCATTAATGTGTTCTGGACGATTGAGCAACCGTCCACGATAACCAACTATATTACCCAGACCAAAACGTTTGGAGAAATTCCCAAGCAATAATTTCTCCAGAAGCTTTCCCTGTGCTCGGTAATGGATAGATCGAGCTGTTATTCTTTCCCGACCGCTGTATTCTCTCTCGAACTTCATCACTGCACGGAGATTTTTAGTGAACTTTACTTCTGCCAAGGAGCGATATTTAGATGAAGCGTCTTTCTCCAGTTTCTGGTGATAGGCGTATTTCCACCTGACACGCCAAGTTTGCCGAGCAGTAACTTCATCAACAAATGCTCGTTTTTGTTCCCGCTGAAGGTTGGTATTGCGCTCGACTGTATCGTTGAGAAAGAACGATAAGTTAGGAATGCAATCAAGTAAATGGATATTTGCAGAGTCTATACCATGTGTTATGATTTCTTTGAGAATCAAATATTCAGATGGGCTGATTTTCTCAAGTTCTAACGCTTCGAATAATTCGTCTTCAGATACATAAACATCGGTTGATAGTTCTTGTGCTGTAGAGACAGCCACAAAATGAACTATTGCTAATATGGTAAGCCCTGCAAGACGCGCCATCAACTCAGATTGTACTTTTTCAGTTTGCGGTACAAAGTGCGTTCTCCGATGCCAAGTCGATGTGCTGTTTCCTTGCGGTTGCCATTGGTTTTGTCGAGGACCTGTTTAATAAGTACCTCCTCCATCTGCTCCATTGTTCCACCATTTACAATGTCGTTTGTTACATTCATGGATTGTTGAATCTCTTGATCTTCTGGTAAGTGTGCTGTAATCAAATCACGAAGGAGTCGTATTTCATTTCCCAGTTGCAGGATGGCTCGGTAGATTAATTCCTGACCGGCTTCCTCAACAGTCCTGCCTGTAGATACTGGGAGGTTCTTACGTTGTAAGTGCTGCTCATTAAGAAAATTCTCAACATCTTCAGCTTCAACTAACCCATCGAGTTTGAGGGCAACCATTCGATCTGCGAAGTTTTTTAACTGGCGCACATTTCCGGGCCAGTCATATTGTATAAGGATATCCAGTGTCGCATCGGAGTAGTCAAGTTTTGGATGATTATTCCAAAAGTATGTCAACAGTGGCTGAATATCTCCTTTGCGTTCGAGCAACGGCGGGACAGTTATCTTTATCACCCCAATGCGGAAATAGAGGTCTTCACGAAAACTACGGCTTGCTATCGCTTCGGTCAAGTCCCGATTGGTTGCCGCTATTACTCGCACATCCGCCCTGCGCGCTTCTGATGATCCAACAGGATAATAGGTGCTGTCCTCAAGCACTCGAAGCAATTTCACCTGCATATCTGGTTTGGTTTCGCCTATCTCATCAAGGAATATAGTTCCGCCTTCAGCTTTGTGGAACAGTCCCTCTCGTTTTGATACTGATCCGGTAAATGCTCCCCGTTCGTGACCAAACAATTCCGACTCAAGTACTCCCTCAGCAAGGGCGCCACAGTTGATAGCCACAAAGGGATTGTTGCGGCGATTTGAATAATTGTGAAGAGCTTTGGCGACAAGCTCCTTTCCTGTTCCTGAAGATCCCTCTATAAGGACTGATACTTCAGTAACAGATATACGTTCGATTGTTTCTGCTACGGCTTTTATGCGCGCTGATCGTCCTACTATGCCATACTGTTCCAGCAGTTTTTTACTGTGTAATATCTGCTTTTGTTTACGAGCAATTTTAGCTCGTCCCAAATTACGAGGTAATAGCCCCTCAATGTATTTTGTTTCGTAATTTTCGTAATAGTCATCGTCGGTGAGTAGCCATATCTCCATCAGACTATTGTAACGGCGTAGTTTGGTCGCCACTGATTGTTTTAGTTCGATTCTGGTATCGTCAACCAGAAGAATATCAATACGGCTCTCTTTGGCTATCTGATACAGTTCCGATAATTCCTCTACTACGAGACCGATTTTAGTCCAGTTGATAGGAGTAGATCTTTCCCTTTTGGGATCGATAAGGACTACTGTGCGGTTCACAATGTTTTCCATACTCTTTTTACCATTACATTTATGAGCGTCGTCGATGCTTCCTTCTTGTACCTTTCTTTTGTTTGGTTTGTTGAGTTCTTCGATTGACGGTTGAGCTATGTGTTCCTGTTCGTGCTTTCCCTTTTCCTTTTGTTACAAACAAGTCGATTTCATGATTTGACTTATCTACTTTCATAACTCCCACTCGCAGTCTATCTCCAAGGCGAAATGTGCGTGCATTGTGCCTTCCCACCAGTCGGCTTTGCTGTTCATCGTGGCGGTAATAGTCATCATCAATGCTTGACACTCGTACCAAACCTTCCGCACCTAAGCCGTCAAGCCGTACAAAGAACCCGTAGTTGGTCACTCCGGAAATAATGCCGTCATACTCATTACCTACATGACGCGCCATATATTGCGCCTGTTTGACTTTCACAGCCTGCCGCTCTGCTGTTTCGGCAATGCGTTCAGTTTCAGAGCAATGACTTCCAATATGGTCAATAACATTTGGAATCCGTTTGGCGAATGATGGCGGGTAGCTTCCTTTTACCCGAGCACGAAGGAGACGATGTACCAGTAAGTCGGGATATCGTCGGATGGGCGATGTGAAATGTGTGTAGTGCGAAAAGGCAAGACCAAAATGGCCAATGTTCTTGCGTTGGTAAACAGCTTTTTGCATAGAGCGCAACATAAGTTCGTTGATAAATTCCTCTTCTGGCACTCCTTTGATCTTATCAAGAAATCGAGCCATGTCGATAGGACGAATATTTTCTGAGAAGGGGAATTTGTACCCAAGCCGAGACATCATCGAGGAAAATACTTCCAGTTTTTCAAGATCCGGTCGTCCGTGAACGCGGTACAGCAACTGCAAACCATTTCGGAACAGTTCCAGCGCCACTGCCTGATTAGCCGCTAACATAAACTCCTCGACAAGGCGATGCGCTTCCAAACGAATCCGATTCCCCAGTTCTATAACTTCACCGTGTTTATTGAGAATGATTTTGGATTCAGGCAGGTCGAAGTCGAGCGAACCTTCGTTAAAACGTCTCCGGCTCAAAATTTTTGCCAGTTCCCGCGCCAGAGTAAGACTCTCGGCAACTCGACCGAGACGAGCATAGGAACGTCCGGAGGGAAGTCCATTATCGAAAAAGTCCTGAACTTCTTCGTAAGACAATCTTGAGCGGGATTTGATTACTGTGTCAGCCAGTTGCCATGAAAGCATTTTACCGTGCCGATTGAAATCGATTATGATAGAATGAGCCAGTCGCTTTCGGTTGGGTCTGAGAGAACAGGCGTCATTGGAAAGGACCTCCGGCAACATAGGGATGACCATCCCCGGTAAGTATACGGAGTTGCCTCTGTTAAAAGCTTCGGTATCGAGTTTGGTCCCAGGTTTCACCCAAAACGAAACATCCGCAATATGTACTCCCAACCGATAGCCCTTAGTGGTTTCTTCCACCGATACAGCATCATCATAATCTTTAGCATCTGACGGATCGATTGTGTAAATACACTCATGAGTGAGATCAAGGCGGCTCTTCATTTCATCCGAGATATCCCTTGCAGTTGTTCTTTCCGCTTCATCGATGATTTCAGCGGGGAATTCCTCGGGAAGGTTAAAGTTTTTGATTACTGTGAGCATATCCACACCCGGCTCATTTGGGAATCCGAGCACTTCGGTTATTTCTCCAACAGGATTGAGGGCAGAGTCATCCCATTCGGTGATTACACAGACTACCTTTTGACCATCAAGGATTCCTGTCGTTTGCTCAGCGGGGATGTAGATGTCACGATGAATGCGAGCGTTATCTGGTGAAACGTATGCGAAGTGCTTTCCCTGCTGGAAAACCCCCACAATATTACGTTGAGTTCTTTCGAGTATTTTGACCACAGTGCCAAGTTGGCGATCGCCATAGTATTTCGATGTTTGTATCCCTGTAAAACGCACCATTACTCTGTCACTATCGAGCGCTGTTGAAAGAGAGGACATTGGAATCATAATGTCGCGCTTTGCTCCTTCTTGCGGAACGAAGCCAATCCCGCCGCGAGTAATACTGATTTCTCCAACAACAATATCCATTTGTTGCACAAGACCAATCCGACCACGTTTGAGTTTTACAAGTTCTCCGGTATCAAGCAGACTTTTGACAGTTTTGCGGAATGAAGTATAACTGGTGTGTGGGATGCCGAGCGCACGAGCCAATTCCTTGACCTTCATAGGGTGGCTTGATTTCTCGCGAATAAAGGCGACTATTTGTTCTGGTGTGAGGTTCATATTTTTTGAAGCTACCAGATAGAAGTTGTTTGGTCAAGTGGATATAGCACACTTGTTTGAATGAAAGAGAAACTCAATAGTAAATCTAAGAAAAATGTTCTGTTTGTTACATTATTAAGAACAGATTCTATTTTTTGAAGTGATATTGTTGTCTTGTGGTTACAGTTAAATCTTTGTTCTTTGGTTTTAAGTAGGGTCTGCTGAATAAAGTACCTGTCCGCTCGACAGGCGGGTAAGTTCTTTGTTCATAAATAGATAAGCATGTTTTGTATTGTTTCAAGTGAAAGGGTTTTGTTATAAATAGCTTAAAAGGC
>JAYEIF010000195.1:0-9662 GCA_034659895.1 Candidatus Zixiibacteriota bacterium | reverse complement strand
AGCAGATATAAAGCTGGGAGACAGGGATTCGAACCCCGATTCCACGGGCCAGAGCCGTGTGCCCTACCATTGGACTATCTCCCAGTATTGTTGGCATCAACAGCCAAAAATTTCCAAAACTAATGAGTGCCAATATAGATACTATCATCGGTTTGTCAAGAGGAACGTTTCAGTCTTTATCTGATTTTTAAATAACCTCGGTTATGTTCTTCCATTAGGCAACGCGTTGAACACATTGTTTCGCTTGCCAGATATTCCTCGGTTTGTTATACTTATCTAAACCTTAATGTTAACTGCTTGTGGGAAGTGGTTGTATTTATGTAAATTAGCGCAATTTGAAAAAAGACTTTAAGTCACAAATACGAAAGTGAAGAGAAATGGTTGAACAGGTTGAAAAGAAAAGAATGTCCAAAGGTTGTTTGGTGGGTCTTATTGTAGCCGGTGCTTTATTGCTTCTTGTTATCATCGGGGGTATAACCTGTTGGATGAATCGTGGTGAGTTGGTTCGTTATGGCGCAGTTACGATGGTGCAAAGTGTTAAGACTATGACTGCCACCAATTCTGCTGAGGGCGTTGATACGGTAATGGTATTCGCTGTTATGGATGCCTTCGTTAATAAGTTACAAAATGATGATGAAGTGAAGGTTGATGAAATCGGAAAGTTTATGCAGGCTCTTCAGCCAATTGTAGCTGATGAAAAAATTAATGACGATGAGGCTAAACAATTTATCAGTTTGATGGTTGAAATATATCCTGATTTGGCGGTAGAGATAGAGGTTCCGGATTCAATTCTTGCTCCAGAAGATTCAACTGGCTTTGAGTGGTAGTCATTATTGTTTGGATGAAGCTTTCACCTTTTTGGCTTCTTGAAGGGAGAGTCTGTCTCCTTTGACTTGAAAAAGTAAAGTGTGAAGAATGTAAATACACGATGTTACTCAACAAATGTGGAAGTTGGTTGAAAAAAATAGTTATTTTGGAATGCCGTAATCGCTTGTCCTTAGCGGTAATGTGTTTGACATTCTTGAGAAATACGGGAGTTTGATGCTTGCCATTCTGCCAATAGTTATTGCTTACCTTTTGGGGACTATCCCGTTTGGTTTGCTGGTTTCCCGGCTCTTTGGCGTGTCTGATATTCGTTCTCATGGGTCAGGGAATACGGGAGCTACCAATGTTGGACGGGTTTTGGGTTACAAAGCAGCCATCTGGGTTTACATTGGAGACATTGCCAAGGGACTGGCGGCAGTTTTTATTGCCCGCTATTTCTTTGAGCAATATCAGTTATCAATAATGTTGTCGGAAGATGGCTTTCTTTTGTTATGCGTTCTTGCGGCTGTTCTTGGTCACATATTTCCGATATTTCTTGGATTCCATGGTGGCAAAGGAGTTAATACTGCTCTAGGTGGAATGATTGCGTTGCTTCCATTAGAAGTTCTTTTCAGTCTGCTCTTATTTGGAATAGTAGTAGTTGTGACGAAATATATTTCACTTGGTTCTATAGTGGCTGCTATGTCGTTATTTCTAATTGTAGCGGGAGAAAAATTTGTCTGGGAATGTGATATAGCTATGATTTACGTATGGGTAACTGGTGTGATAGGGCTATTAATACTCATTACTCACCATCAGAATATAATGCGTTTGATTGCTGGGACTGAGAATAAAATTATGCAGTCATCGCAACATAGAAAAGGAACACCGAATGTCTGAAACAGTATCCATACTTGGCGCTGGATCATGGGGGCTGGCTGTTGCCAGATTGCTTCACAGCAATGGACACAATGTTACAATGTGGGAGTTCGATTCAGACGATTACCGATTACTTTTGAAACATAGAACTAACCCAAAGAAACTCCCAAAGTGTCATCTTTCTGATGAAATCAGGATTACAAACAGCATTGATGAAGCGGTGGAAAATTGTAGTCTGTTGGTGTTGGCAGTACCGTCACAGTTTCTTAGATCGGCTTTGGATAAGCTGAATGATTCGTTTCCTGATATTGTTGGTGTAGTTAATTTGGCGAAGGGGATAGAAACCAGTAGTCTAAAGAGAATGTCCCAGGTAGTTGCTGAAACAATAAATATTCCTTCAGAGAAAATTGCTACAATTTCCGGTCCCTCACACGCCGAGGAGGTAACACTTGATATGCCAACTGCGGTTGTAGCAGCAGGAACTGACAGTAAGCTTGTTACACGGTTGCAAGAAGTGTTTTCAAGTCAGAATTTCAGAGTGTACCAAAGTAGCGATTTGGTTGGAGTTGAACTTGGTGGTTCACTTAAGAACATAATCGCTATAGCGGTCGGAATTGCTGTTGGATTAGGGTTGGGTGATAACACATTGGGTGCGTTGATTACCCGTGGATTGGCTGAGATTAGCAGGTTAGGCAGGACAATGGAAGCTGATCCACTGACTTTTTCCGGCCTTTCTGGTGTGGGTGATTTGGTTACAACCTGTGCTTCGCAGCATAGTCGGAATCGATATGTGGGAGAACATATTGGGCGCGGTGAATCACTCAAGAAGATTTTGGCTGAGATGTCGATGGTGGCTGAAGGAGTAGAAACAACACGCTCTGGCAGGGAATTAGCTCGATTACATCAGGTTGAAATGCCGATTACCGAAGCGATATACCATGTACTATTTGAAAATAAATCGCCCTCAGAAGCAGTGGGAGAACTTATGGGACGACAACTGAAACCAGAAATATGGCGATAAGCACATAAGTAAGGGGAGGAAGATTGTATGGTATCTAAACAGAACACCAATGACAAGCTTTACTACTCGATTAGCGAGGTGGCTCGGATGACCGGTTTAGAATCGTATGTGCTTCGCTATTGGGAAAAAGAGTTTCCTACACTCAATCCGAAAAAGAGCCGCGGCGGGAATCGGACATATACTCAGAAAGATATCGACATTATCAATCGCATCAAGCACCTGCGTACAAAAGAAAAACTCACTATTGCTGGTACCCGTAAAAGATTAACCATGAGACGGAAGAGTGAACAGAAGGAATCTGTATATCAATCAGCCCGAGCCAGAACCCTCATTGCGCAAATACGGAGAGACATAGAGAAAGCGCTCGAAGAATTCTCTTGAATTTTAAGAGTATTTGTCTACATTGTAATAGTGTAAGATAGGTAAATGTGTCGGAGCGTGGCGCAGTATGGTTTAGCGCACTCGCTTGGGGTGCGAGAGGTCGGCCGTTCAAATCGGCTCGCTCCGACCATTTTTTTGTCCAATATCTTCTTTACGATTTCACCAGCATATTCCCAAAATCACTATCAGTTGGGTAATCAGGATTTGAAATCATTGATGCGAATTTGCCCTATCATAGTACTTGCTGAATAAAGTACAAATTCTTTGTTCATAAATAGATAAGCATGTTTATATTGTTTCAAGTGAAAGGGTTTTATTATGAATAGCTTCCCAATTTCATTGGAACACCAATATCATTGGAACACCAATATCATTGGAACACCAATATCATCGGGATACTTGATAAACATTCTATCGCGTAGCAGCGGGGCTTGTCTCCGCTGTGCCTGTCGCAAGACAGGTGTGTGTATAGAAACGGGCGACACGCCACGGCGCACTTCCTGTGCGCCGACAGGCACGTCAGCACAAAGCCGCCCGCTACCTGTCCGCTTGACAGGCGGGCGCGCCCGCCAAAGGCGGGGAGATTGTGGTACATAGTAACTAATTATTCAGCAAGTCCTAAACTACTCCAACATTTTTGCTGTAAGTGTTTTCTTTAACAGTTGGTTTTGTGATATTATCGCCAATCCATCGCATCATCTGCAAATCAAAATTATCTATCAGATTAGGATGCCCCGGTAGAATTCTGACGGAATAGCCAAATAAACCACTTTCATCACAAGCAATGTAACCTTCATATGTGTACCAACCTTCCTGTGATGAATCGACACATTTCACATCTTCAATAACAGATTCATGGATATCACGATCAACTCCTGCCGGTCCACTGTATATCTGTACCCGAACATCTTCAGAGGTTAATACTCCGAGATATACTTTAATTTCTACCTTGAGAGCTACACCAACCTCAGCATTGTCACTTAGTATCCGAGCTTGTTCGATTTGCACTTGGTCCCAGTTACTAATGATATGATTCTTCCATTGTACCAGTTTCTTTGTTAGGGAGTGCTCATCTGAAGACAGCATCTCCCAATTATTATTGGCTTTCATATAGAACTTCTCTGTGTATTCACGCACCATCCGGTTAGTGCTGAAGGCAAGTCCAAGTTTTACCATTGATTTTTTCATCATGGAAATCCAGCCTCGCGGTGGAGTATCGTTGCCATTGCGGTCATAGAATAACGGGATTATCTCATTCTCCAGAACATCATATAGCCCTTTGCTCTCGACTTCGTCTTGGTAGAACGGGTCATCGTAGTCTTCTCCAGCACCAATAGCCCAGCCTGTGTCTGTGTCATATCCTTCACACCACCAGCCATCCAGCACACTTAAATTGAGCCCTCCATTGGGTATCACTTTCATACCGCTGGTGCCGCTGGCTTCCATTGGTCTTTTTGGGGTGTTCATCCATATATCGACACCTTCGACAAGGTATCGTGCAACATTGATATCATAATTTTCCAAGAATACGATGTGATTACGTATTTCATTCTGACGGCTGATGTGTACTAGTTGCTTGATCAGTTCCTTTCCTCCGTTGTCGCGAGGATGCGCTTTACCGGCGAAAATGAATTGAACTGGCCGTTTGCTGTTGGTTAGTAATCTTTTTAGTCTGTCGATATCTCTTAACAGGAGAGTCGCCCGTTTGTAAGTTGCAAAACGTCTGGCGAAACCAATCGTTAGCGCCTCGGCATTAAGTACTTCGTAAGCGCGGTCAATCTCTCTGATATTGGCGCCTCTGTTCTTTAATTGCTCTGCAAGGCGATTGCGGGTGAATGAGACAAGACGTTCTCTGCGACGTTCGTGTACTCGCCACAGCTCCACATCAGGTATTCTTTCAACCTTTTTCCAGATAGATTCATCTACGGGTTTTTTGAGCCATTTTGAACCAAGATAGCGGCGAAAAAGTTCAGTCATTTCCGGGGATGTCCATGAACGGGTATGGATTCCATTGGTCACGTATCCGATTGGAACCTCATCTTCCGGAACATTTGGCCAGTTACTTTGCCACATTTTTCTTGAAACCTGTCCGTGAAGGCGGCTGACACCATTAGCAGAAGCTGTTGTCCTGAGAGCTAACAGAGCCATATTAAACGGTTCACTTCGGTCCTGCGGGTTCCGTCGCCCAAGCCCAAGGAACTCATCTCGGTTTATTCCTGCGCTGTCAAGAATATGTCCAAGGTATTTATCTATCAATGAATGATGGAATTCATCGATCCCTGCCGGTACTGGTGTGTGTGTAGTAAAGAATGTTCCTCCTCGGACTATTTCCAGAGCCTCTTGAGTGGATAAACCATCTTTAATTTTACGGTGATTTAATCTCTCAAAAGCTATAAAAGCAGCGTGTCCCTCATTCATGTGGCAGACAGGTGTATGAATATTGAGAGACCGTAATGCCCTCATTCCTCCAATACCAAGAACAAGTTCTTGCTGAATGCGAGTTTCATCATCACCGCCATATAGTTGGTACGTGATTTTGCGATCGTCTTGATTGTTTTGCGGAATATTGGTATCCAACAGGTAGAGAGGAATGCGTCCTACCTGCGCTCGCCATATCTTGGCATACACTGTCCGTCCGGGAAAAGGAACCTCAACCAGAACAGGCTTTCCGTTTTCATCTGTTTCTATATGGATTGGCAGATTATAAAAGTCGTTGTCGGGGTATGTTTCCTGTTGCCATCCATCGGTATTGAGATATTGCTGGAAGTAACCTTGTTGATAAAGGAGTCCAACACCGGCCAATGGCAAGCCTAGTTCGCTGGCAGATTTTAGATGATCACCGGCAAGGATGCCCAATCCTCCAGAGTAGATAGGGAGACACTCCGTCAGTCCGAACTCCATTGAAAAATAAGCTATTTTAGGAGACTCAAACTTCTCATACTTTTTCTCAAACCACGTTTTTCCTGTAAGATGTTCCTGAAGATTATTATATACTCTCTTAAGCTGATCCATGAAGCCTTCATCGTTAATAATCTGGCTTAATCTATCTTGTTTGATTAATCCAAGCATCTTTACCGGGTTGTGATAGACTGCGTTCCAGAGATCTCCGTCAAGTCGTCGAAAAAGTTCAATCGTTTCATGATTCCAGGTCCAATGAAGATTGTAAGACAGCTCTTCCAGTATTGCTAATTCATCAGGAAGAATCGCTCTTACTCGAAAAGTATCGTATGATTTGGGCATGTTTCACTCCTTGGGTGTTTGGTTCATCAAGTTTCGAGAGGTTGTCTTAAAGGGAGGAGTCGAAGGGCGTCAAACACAGAGATCCACAATTACACTTTAAGCAGGCAGGAGCAATATGCTCCTGCCGTAACCTCTCAAATGGTCATTATATTTACACCATAGCAGGTGATTTAGGTCCTGCCGCTTTTACCTCATCTGGTGTTTGTTCATCAAATTGGGCAAAATTTCCTCTGAAAAGGCCAGTAAGATATTCCGCCTTTTCATCATAGGCTTTTTTGTCATTCCATGTGTTTCTCGGGTTTAGTATTTCTTCAGGGACTCCCGGACACGAAGTTGGTATCTGAAAACCAAAGACAGGGTCTTCTTTGTATTCAACATTATCCAGAGATCCATCCAAAGCGGCATTAAGTAAAGCTCGTGTGTACTCAATCTTCATGCGTTGGCCGACCCCATACGGTCCGCCACTCCAACCTGTGTTGACAAGCCAGCAACTTGCATTGTGTTTTTTTATTTTTTGCGCCAAAAGCTCGGCGTATTTTGAAGGATGTAGCACCATAAAGGGCGCACCAAAACAAGCTGAAAATGTAGCTTGTGGTTCTGTTATACCTGCTTCAGTCCCAGCTACTTTGGAGGTGTAACCGGATATGAAGTGATACATCGCCTGCTCGGGAGTTAATTTTGAGATAGGAGGCATGACACCAAAAGCATCGGCAGTCAACATAATTACGTTGTCTGGATGTCCTGCCATGCTTTCTTTGAGAGTATTTGGAATATGACTAAGCGGATAGGCCGCTCGAGTGTTCTCGGTCAATTCAGCATCGTTCAAATCTATCCTGCGGGTGATGTTGTCAAATCCAACGTTTTCCAAAACTGTGCCAAACTTGCGAGTCGTTTCGTAAATCTCCGGTTCGGATTCCTGTGATAGGTTAATTACTTTGGCGTAACATCCACCTTCGAAGTTGAATACACCGTTTGGACTCCAGCCATGCTCATCATCGCCAATCAGCTTCCGGTTAGGATCAGCCGATAAGGTTGTTTTTCCTGTGCCGGATAAACCAAAGAAAAGCGCCACATTATCATTGGTTCCAACATTGGCGCTAGAATGCATTGACATAACATTTTCCTGAGGAAGGAGGTAATTCAGAATGGTGAAAATTGATTTTTTGATTTCTCCAGCATAGGATGTGCCTCCAATTAA
Organism: Candidatus Zixiibacteriota bacterium; assembly: GCA_034659895.1. Classification (GTDB taxonomy): domain Bacteria; phylum Zixibacteria; class MSB-5A5; order GN15; family FEB-12; genus B120-G9. The sequence goes on along the minus strand of JAYEIF010000195.1, from coordinate 2,139 downwards.
TACCAGCTTTTTCTGGAGATTTATCATTATGAATGCTTCTGAATTAGTGCCGTCAATTTCCGGAATAGCATGGAAATTTGGCACATGAAGGATTGTAAATTCGGGGATATGATTCTTCAATTCTTCCCATTTTGCCTGGATGAACATGTTACGCGCAAAAAGATTATGCCATGCAGTTTCGGTTATAACTCTTATAGGAAGACGATATTTTGGATCGGCGCCGGCAGTACAATCCTGTACATAAAGTTGTCTGCCTTGAAGATATGCCTGAAGACGACGGAACAGCAGATCGAATTTTTCCACTGTTATAGGTTTGTTAACTTTTCCCCACCATATTTGATCTCGATTTTCCGGTTCATCAACAATGAACTTATCCTTAGCTGCTCTACCAGTGTGAAGGCCGGTTCGGACTACGATAGGACCATGATGAGCAAGACACCCCTCGCCGTTACGGATGATTTCTTCATAAAGAGTTGGAGTATTATAATTCCAATGAACATTGCCAATGTTGGTAAGTCCGTGGTTTTCCAGACCATATTTACTGATTAAACGATCAACTACCATTTTCTGACTCCTTGGTTTATTGGTTTTTTGTTTTCCCATAAGGGAGACATTTTACTAATTTATACTATATATCGGAATTTAAAGCGGAAAACATAGTATTTTAATAATAATTATGTGATTTCCAAGTGCACAGCATATCTCCATTTGGTTTAGTTCAGAGTAAAAAATAAGACTGGGAAATTCGATATTTTTCCATGTAATAATGACTTGACTTTGTTGTTCGTCATTTGCGACCTTGGTGTATGGAAACGTCTCTTCACTATAACTTTCGCGATATTCTGGCAATACCGGCTCGTGCTTTGTCGGCTAAACGTATTCTGATAATGACCTTCTTTCTATGTATAGGTTTATTGGTGTATGATTTGTTTACCTATGCCGCACTGGGTATTGACGGGTTATCGTTGAAAATCTATTGGGAGTTGTATGGACTCCTGCCTTTGGTTTGGTTCAACCTGAGCAGTTTCTATTCAGTAACACTATATGGAGTTGGAATTGCCTTGGGGATATTGACCGTCATGCTTGGCTTATTTGGAGTGTCGGCTGTTGAGATAGAACGGATCCGCGGAAATCGTTTTTTCTCAACTTTCGGCGCAATCAAATTCAGCTTTCAACGGTTGGGGCAGTTGTTTGTTTCAGAAATATCGATTGCTGCATTTCTTGCTGTTATTGCCGGGTTTGTCCTGCTTTTAGGGCTTGTAACAAGGATACCATACATTGGTGAATGGATATTTGCTTTGACTTTTCTGATACCCGGGTTTGTTGTGGCACTGTTTACAGTTTTGATTATTTTTATATGGGTGCTATCGATTATTTTGTTACCTGCTGTGGCAGCTTCGGAGCGAACGAAGGAAGCTTTCAATTCTATTCTGATGACTTTCTCGACCGTAATGCGACAGCCTGTGCGTTGGTTGGTTTACACTGCTTATGGCGTTGTAGTTGCAAAATTGGCATGTTTTGTCTATGCCTATTTTTGCTATCGGGCGGTTCAGCTTTTCACATGGTGTGCTTCGTTGAGCGCTGGTGACAAAGCAACAAATATAGTGCAGTCTGGCTTTTCTCATTTACCGACTAACTCCGACTTTGTCAGAGAAACTCTCAGGATTTTCCCCGGGGTAGACTGGTCGTTTTCATTTGCGCAGAGGATGTATGATGGGGGAAATGATATGATTGGTTATGTGATGGCGCTGATGCTGTTTGTGATTTTTACCTCGGTAGTTGGATATTTCCTTGCCATCATAGCTACTGGGCAGGCTCGAGGATATGCTGTGATTCGTTTTGTCAATGATGAATATCGTATTGCCGATGAGAAGCCACTCTTCTTTGTAGAGGAACATGTTAATGAACCGGAAGAAAGTGTGGATTCAAAATTGAGTTCAGAATAAGTTCAAGTATTTCGGATATTATAAAATGTTCTATTGTGTGATTTTCTGCTCAGTTTATGTTTACAATAGGGCTTGTTGAATAATTAGTTATTATGTACCACAATCTCAAATTCGCGTAGCGGGCGGCCTTGTGTCGCCCGTTTCTATACACACACCTGTCTGCGACAGGCAGGGCGGAGACAAGCCCCGCTGC
>JAYEIF010000194.1:0-9798 GCA_034659895.1 Candidatus Zixiibacteriota bacterium | reverse complement strand
AGTGGCCTTTTGGTAAAAGAAACTATATTGTTTTTGCCATCGCTTTTGTAACAATCATACTTGGATATATTACCCTTGGTCAGGGATCGATAACACTGGCGCCGGTACTGTTAGTAATCGGATACTGTATTTTGATTCCGATTGCTTTGATTATCAAAGACCCTTCCATTAAAGAAAAGACGACCGAAGAGGATAATCAACAACTTGCAGATGTCTGATCTTCCATAGACCATTATATTGCAATTGGTGTATGTAATAAGAGGGGAGAGGTTCAAATCAATTTGGCAGATATATTGAAGCCGTCTCAAAAGATGTCTGACCTGCATTGATTATGAGTGTGAGCTTGTAATTCCACTGTCCTTTCGACAGATAAAGGCACTTCAGATTATTAGGTTGTTATGTGTACTTTAATCCTGCTGCCATTCTTCCAATAGATTTCGATAATTATCAATCAATTGAGTAGTTTCGTTGCTTGAATGACTTTCTGCAAGGATTTCAAAAGCCGCTACTGTGCGATCTGGTATAACAAGTACCCAGCCGGATTCTTCGCGAATTCGTACTCCATCCACCAACTGACGCTGCTTCTCTTCAGAACTGGTGATTAACTTGCGCATGACTCTCCCTTTTTTCGACCATGGGCAAGGAATTGAAATAGATTGGCGGTTAAAGTGTTCAAACTTTTTGCGTAGTTCACTTAGGCGAGTCTGAGTCTGTGCCATCATTTCCAGGAGTTTCACCAAGGCTACCATAGCATCCGCACCCATCTGGAAACCGGGGAAGATGAATCCACCACGGGTGCCACCGACAAAATCGACCTCGCCACGCAGGATAATTTCCATCATAGATAAATGATCATTGGCTACCCGTATAACCTCAACACCGTGTTCTCTGGCAATTTCTTCAACTCCCATAGATGAACTAACCGGGACTGCGATTTTTTTCGCATCGCTTGTTTGAAGAAATAGGTCAATCATTATTAAGAGCATCAACTGGGTATCTATCGAATTCCCTTCATTGTCCACAACAGAGAGTTTTTCGGCAACAGGATTAAGAAGAAAGCCGACATCAGCATGGAGTGAGGTTACAATTGAAGAGAGTTGAACTGTAGATTGTGCATATTCTTCAGGAGAAGTTGAAAACTTACGCGGATTAAGATTGGCGTTGAGTTCTACTCTGGATACACCAAGTTGACTGAATAAATCTGTGAATATCTGACTCGAGGAACCATTAGAGTGATCTACAACAACCTTAAAGCCGGCCCTGCGAATGAGATCTATATTGACGTGTTTGAAAAAATCTTCACGGTAGTTTTCTAGTACATTATATACCATGTCAAGATGGCCAATGTTGTCCAGCGAGGCACGTTCAAAATCTTCACCGAAATACATTCGTTCGACCTTTTTTAGTTTGCCTGTTGGCATATCAAGACCGGAACCATCGAAGAAAATACAATCGATAAGATGATAATCGTTTGGATTGTGGTGTACGAAGATACCCGCTGCATAGCTTCCGTGGTGCAGACCATAACGAACTATGGGGATGGGCTGAGTTTCCAGATCTGCCACGTTGACACCGGCTGCAAGAAGACCTGACATCAGGCCGCGTTTAAGAAGACGCGAGGTATCGGAAGCATCGCGACTGATAACGACTTCGTTTCCAGCTCCAAGGAACGCCCCAAAAGCAGCACCTACCTTAACCGTCATCTCTGGAGTAATCTCTGTCAGCGCAAGTCCGGTCATCTTGGAATTGGTGAATAATTCCCGGTTCCAGCGGTCGCCCCAGACGATAGAGGATGATACTATAGACCCTGAATCTACAGTTTTGCCTGGCCAGATTTTACAGTTGGCCTTGATTGTAGCATCATCGCCGATAACAGTATCATTTGAGACAATTACATCTTCAATTAGTTGTACATTACGTCCAAGTCGGGCATTACTACCTATAACACTCCTTGAAAGATTACTCTCCGCTCCAATTGAGCAATCCGACCACAAAACGCAGTTTTTCAATTCTGCGCCTGTGTCAATGTGACTGCGATGACCAATGACACAGTTGTGAAGTTTGACACCTGATTCGAGAAAGACATCATTGCCAAGTATAATGCGGCCTGTCAACTTCACATCATCTTCAATTTTGACATCCTTGCCTCGATATACGATAGCTTCATCTGTGGTCTCAGATGTCATTTTTAAGTCAAGGTCCAGAGTATCGTTGAATAAATCTACATGGGCTCGTTTGTACTCATTGACATTACCGATATCTTTCCAGTATCCCTTCATGGCCTTTCCATACAGATTCATTTCTCTCGATAACATTAGGGGATAAAGGTTCTTTGAGAAGTCAAAATTAGTCCGTGGAGGTATTAGCTCTATTGCCGATGGTTCCAGAATGTAGATGCCTGTATTGATAGTATCCGAGAAAGCCTCGCCCCATGAAGGCTTTTCAAGAAAGCGATTTATGCGTCCGTCTTCTTCAGTTATGACAATACCATAGGCTATAGGATTTTCCATTCTGGTCAACAGGATTGTGGCATCAGCCTGTCTATCCCTGTGCCAAGCGATAGCTTCAGTAAGATTAAAATCGGTTATAAGGTCTCCAGAGATAACCATGACCGGTTCGGTTACTGAGCTTAGTGCAAAACGAACAGCTCCTGCAGTGCCATAGTCATCGTCCGGCTGAGTATATTGCATTGAGACTCCGAAATCGGAGCCGTCCCCGAAGTAATCACGGATTTTTCCCGGTTGAAAATATAACAATGAGGTAATGTCAGTAATGTTATGTTTTTTCAAAAGTGACACTACGTGTTCCATCATAGGAATATTGGCTATTGGCACCATTGGCTTAGGGAGGTTTATTGTTAGCGGGCGGAGCCTGGTACCAAATCCGCCAGCCATGACAATTGCTTTCATAAACTTACTCCAAGATCAGAGTTTCTTTCCAGCAAAAAGACCCATTTTATCCATTTGCTCGGCAACATCAACAAAATTATCGTACTTATTATATTCAATATTATGTATACGGCAATACTGTTCAAGGTCTTTTTTAGCAAATAATACATCTGCCTCAGTTATGGCGCAGGTGTCCGAGTATCCATCACCAACAAATACCACAAAAGTTCTGTTTCCGTGTTGCAATCGGTATTCCTGAATTCTTTCGCCTTTGCAACTGCCGCACTTGCGACAAGTATAATTTGAATGTGGAAACTCTATAATCAGTTGATTACCCTCAATATGACCGTGATTGGTTATCAATCGTAAGTTCGTAAGTCCTTCACGCTGTAGTAGGTAATCGATATATAAATCAAATCCGTCAGATACGATTGTCAAATCAATAGAAGCTTTTTGGCATCGCTTTATAAATGGAGCGAACCCGGGATCGAGTTCAAACTGGTTGAGAAAACAGTATAGCTCTTCCTCTGTCATAGGGGACATTTCTGCTTCCTTGAGAAGGCAATCACGACTTGAGAGCCGTCCTGCTTTCCAATCCGGCACCAATTTGTTGTTACGTCCGTTGGAAAAATGATTAAAGATACTGTAGCCTATATCGCGGCGGGCAATAGTGCCGTCAAAATCGGAGAAGACTGCTACTTGAGAATTACTCATACATCAAGATATACTTTCAAAAATACTATGCCAAACAAAACTGCTCTCTTTTTGTCAGAACGGCAATGATTTTGGTTTACTTATTCTCAATCCGTTTGTCATGTAACAGGTGCGATGCAAATTGAATTTCCAGTCGTTGATTTACGATGATATCATTGTAAGCGCGATATGTCCCAAATTTCTGTTCGTATGCAATTTGTTGTAAACGCATGGTGAGGAAATTTGAAAAACGGTGTAATTGTTTTCGGTCCTCTTTCTCTGAAATTCGGGTAGCCCTTCTGATAATTCCGTAAGATGCTTTTGTGTAATCGTTAGGCCGAGTATTCTGAAGCATACCTTTAAGCTGTTCGGTGCAAAGAGATGTGAATGTGAAACCCTTTCGAATAAGGAATAACTCCAGACTGTCAATATATTTTGAAGATATCAGGTCATCATCAGAGCTTGAAATGATTTCATTTTGGTGAAGACGAGCAAATTGTTGTAACAAAAGTGAGTTTTCCACTGCTCGAACGAATTCGTTTTCGTCTGGGAATTCGAAGAAATAGTCAGGCACAAGACCATGGCCAATATCATTTAGAGTAGAATCAAATTCGTTAATGTAAATATCATTATTAAAGTAGAAACGCGAGATAGTCAGACGGAGACCGTTACCATCAGGAAATGAAATAAATCCCTGCACTAAGCCCTTGCCATAAGTGGTGTCGCCAACCAGTGTTGCCCGTCCGGCTTGTTGTAATGCTCCGGCAAGGATTTCTGACGATGATGCCGATTTACTATCTACGATAACAACCATTGGGAGCCCATTGGAAATGTCCGATCCGGTGGCATAAAGTTCCTGAGTATTCCATCGTGAGCGAGCATCAGTGCCAGTTACAAAATCACCTTCTTTGAGGAATAGATTTGCAGTTTGATATGCCTCTTGAAATAGACCACCTGGATTACCGCGTAAATCGAGGATTAACCCACAAGGTCGGATTGAAGATTTATTCAAGAGCGAATCGAAAGCCACCTGTAACTGTTCACTTGCACCAGCGTCAAAATCCAGAAGACGAATATACATAGCGCTGTCCTGAGTGTAGCCAGCGTATGGAACATGGATAAGAGGCATACGTTTTCGAGTGATGAGTGTCTCAATCGTATCTTCTGAGGGTTGGAGAACACGCACAAGAACGTTGGTGCCTTCTTCTCCTCGCAGTAGTTTAGTGGATTCTGAAGTGCTTAACCCAGTCAGTTCAGTCGAGTCGGCAGAAATAATAATGTCTCCGACCGCCAGCCCTGCCTTTCGGGAAGGACCGTCTTTACGTACTGACATAATCATAAGACCAGAATTATGCTTAATAATACTGATTCCTATACCTGCATAGGTCCCAGTTAACTCTTCCTTGATTCTGTCGAACTCGTCAGCCGAAACATAACTGGAATAACGGTCAAGCATGTCAAACATTCCATGACGGGCGTTTTTAACCAGTTGTTCAGTTGATACCTCATCAAAGTATTCTGTATCTATCCGTTGAGCAGCTCTTATCAGTGTGTATGCTTGACCCAGCGCAGGATCAGACAGGACGAAAATAAATATCCCCCCTGACAATAGAATCAGACAGATAATCAAAATCAGTGATGTTAGTATTGCCTGTCGATTAGCCAGTGTGGAGGGATTCATAGGACCTAAGTTTTCTCTTGAGAAGTTTTACTACTTCGGCAAAAGTATCGTCTGCATTTTGTAAGGCATCTATTACTTTTACACGGTGGCGTTCTTTGCGCGCAATATCTAGATACCCACGTCGAACACGGTTGAAAAAGGCTCTTGATTGAGATTCGAGACGATCAGGTTTTCCTTTGCGACGAGCTATAGATGTGTCGATATCACAATCAAATACAAATGTTATATCAGGAACAATGCTGTCAACAGCAACTCGGTGCAACTGCCTGACCATGCGCAAGTCAAGTTTGCGACCGAAACCCTGGTAGGCAGTGGTGCTGTCATAGAAACGGTCGCACAGAACAACTTCTCCCCGTCGAAGCAACGGCGCAATTTCTCGTTGAACAAGCTCAGCTCGTGCGGCCTCGTAAAGAAGTAACTCACAAGTACTTCCAAAGTTAAGATCGGGAGTTAAAAGAATCTTTCGAATATGTTCGGCTATTTTTGTCGATCCGGGTTCTCGCAGCAGATTGATTTTTAGCCCGCGGGCTGAGAGATATTGGTACGTGAGTATAGCCTGAGTTGTTTTTCCACAACCATCAATACCTTCAAAGGTAATGAACAAGCCTTGCTGATTTGATTTTTTGCGCATATTTCCTTCCAGTCATACCAAAGAAAAAACCGACAGTGAAAAAATGTCCACTGCCGGTAATAATAGCCAGATAAAAGATTCGCAGAAACTATTTTTTCTTTCGCACTATGCGTCGCGATGAACCTTTCGCAGTAGCTTTAGTTTTCTTAACTGCTGGTTTTGTCTTGGCTGGTTTTTTGGCTGCTACTTTGGTTTTCCGTTTCTTTTTGGGTTTGTCTTGTTTCCAGCCATACTTGGCAATGAATTCCTCTGTCATTCGATGAGCCTGATCATCCGGATACTGCACTGGAGGAGATTTCTTAAAGTATGACGATGGTCCAATAAGCGCTCCCGAAATGCCGTTGTCCAGCGCTAGTTTACAACACCGCAATGAATCAATTACCACCCCAGCGGAGTTCGGGCTGTCCCAAACCTCAAGTTTCATCTCGCAATTAAGGGGAACATTACCAAAGGTTGTCCCTTCCATGCGGATGTGAGCCCACTTGCGATCATCCAGCCATTCAACATAATCTGATGGGCCTATGTGAATATTTTTATCACCGATATCGTAATCAAGCATGCTTGTTACAGCACTTGTCTTAGAAATTTTCTTCGACTCCAGACGCGAACGTTCAAGCATATTAAGGAAATCTGTGTTACCACCTATATTCAACTGACTGGTTCTCTCAAGTTTGACACCCCGATCAAGGAATAACCGCGTGAGCACTCTGTGCATGATTGTGGCGCCAACCTGTGATTTGATATCGTCTCCGATAACCGGTAGGCCTCTTTCCTCAAAGCGCTTTTGCCAGTACTTTTCCCGTGCAATAAACACAGGGATGCAATTAACCATACCACAGCCAGCATCTAAAATTTGCTCTACATACCACTTTGTAGCTTCCTCAGAGCCAACCGGCAAGTAGTTAATAACGACATCAGTTTTAGTATCTTTCAACAGTTTGACAATATCAACTGTATCTCCGGGCGCTTTTTCAATCACTTGAGACAGGTAGTGACCAAGACCGTCGTGAGTCATGCCTCGCTTAACAGTTACACCGGTTTTTGGCACCTTGGCAAATTTATAGGTGTTGTTCGGTTTGGTATAGATAGCCTCTGATAGATCTTTACCCACCTTATTTTTGTCGATATCAATTGCTGCCACGAACTCAATGTCGCGGATGTGATAACCACCAAGGTTGACATGCATCAGACCGGGGACTTGCTCATCCTCCTTAGCCTTCTTATAGAACTCGACTCCCTGCACCAATGATGAGGCGCAATTGCCAACACCAATAATCGCTACTCGAATTTTACCCATTGTTTTTTCTCCTTTCCTTAAACAATGCTTATTCAAACATTCTGAATGTGGAGTAGTTGATAATAATAGTCAAATACAATTTGACTAAACATTCATATTATATTATATTAGTATATAATATATGACTATATAGTCACAATAAAGGAGGGCAGTGTCTCTGCAATCACAGAATTCGAATAGTATCTTGAATGAGAACACAATAGCAGCTCTGGTACAGAGAGGTGTTATTTTTGACACATTCAGGCGATTGACTTCAGATAAGAAACAACGCATCTATCAGACAACAATACATTTGTTTGGTAAGTTTGGTTATGACGGTCTTTCAATAGACAATTTTTGCAAAGAGGCTAGTATCAGTAAGGGGTCATTCTTTCAGTATTTCTCATCAAAGAGTCACCTGCTCGAATTTGCTATACTCATATTTGATGATTATATAGAGAGATTATTTTTCAACATACAGCGGACAGAGCCAAGCCCATTAGTCAGGCAGAAACTGTCACATCTGTTCAAAGCGCTAATAGCTAATTCATATTTGTATCCTGCGGAGAAACGTTTCTACTTTTTCATAACTCAAGCTTTGGAGCATTCGGGAGTTACTTTGCACGGCATTAATCTTGAAAGGCATATACAAGATTATATTGAGGAGATTATCCGACGAGGTGAAGAAACCGGTGAAATACGAGGTGATTTCGGAGTAGAGTCAACTGGCTATCTTGTGTCATTGATTATTGGAGCGCTTGTTAAAAATACTTTTCAAGAGACAATATTACATAATAGTGAAACTGAGAAATATCTTATGTCATTCCTTTTCGATGGTATAAAAGCTTAAGAGAAGGATGCCTGTATAGAGTCCTGCAAAATCCCATTTCCTTTTCTCTAAAGTCATGTTCAAACTTCTTTGCTATTTCCTCCAGTGGCCGGAGTATTTTTTGTTGAGTCTTTTGTTACACCTCCAGTTGGATTAACTGCTTCTACCATGGCTGCTAGTGAAGACATAATGCCAGTGGCTTCAAAAGGCAGGAAGATTTTGTTAGCTTCTCCCTCGGCAAATTTGGGAAGCATTTCCAAGTATTTTAATGTAATCAATTTTTCATCTGGATGACCGTCATGAATAGCCTGAAATACTGCCTTGATAGCATCAGCTTCACCGGCGGCAACAGCTATCTGGCGGTATTTTTCAGCATCAGCTTTTGTCTTGACTGCTTGGGCGAAACCCTCCGCTTTCAATATCTGTGACTGTCGATTGCCTTCAGCTGTTGTGATTTCTGCTTGTCGAACAGCTTCGGCATCGAGAATAGTGGCTCGTTTGTCACGTTCTGCTTTCATTTGGCGGCTCATAGCGGCTGTTATGTCATCAGGGGGTTCAATGCGTTGGAGTTCAACTCGGTTGACTTTAACACCCCATTTGTCAGTTGCCTGATCAAGAACATCGCGAAGCTGGCCGTTGATTTTGTCGCGCGAACCCAAGCTGCTGTCAAGGTCCAACTCTCCGATTACGTTTCTGAGATTTGTCTGTGCCAGTTTAGTAGCTGCCATAATAAAGTTGGATATTTCATAGTAGGCACGAACAGGATCGGTTACCTGAGCATAGATAACAGCATCTACTTCCACGTTCACATTATCACTGGTAATCACTTGCTGAGGGGGGACGTCCAAAACTTTTTCGCGCATATCGATTTTTTCAAGTGTATCAAATAAGGGTAGTATCATATTAAGACCTGGTTTGAGGATGCGCTGAAACTTACCAAGTCTTTCAACAAGACCACGTTCATATGGACGGATGATTCGAATTGACATAGAAACTATGACAAATGCGAACACCACTGCCACAATTAGAAATAGTATTACCGGAGTATCCATAGCTTTTTCCTTTCTTATTTTTCTATTGACTTTACCTGTAAGCGTGTACCTATTATAGATACAATTTCAACTTTTTTACCTTTTTCAATACGTAGGTCAGCTGTAGCATTCCAAGTCTCGTTGTTGATGAGTATCTGGCCGCCGAGATCGGGGTCTATCTCTTTAGTAACAAGACCAATTTGTCCAACCAAAGCGTCAACATTGCTCTTTCGTGGAGGGTTTTTTGTGATTTTTTTGGCTATCTCTCTCGTTAATGGCAAAAGTCCGAGAGTTACAATCAGAAAAACACCGATCTGCCAGTAATACAACTCAGGTGAGAAATAACTGAGAATTCCAGCCGCTACACTACCAGCCACAAAGCAGATGAAATACAGAGAGAGGTTAGTCAGTTCCAATATCAGGAAAATGACTGCTACTGCCATCCAAACCCAAAAAGTAGTCGACATGATGATACCCTTACTCTTTCATAACTATCACACAACCAATGCGTGGTTAGTTACAGATATTTCTAAAACACAATATATTCAAGACAATCGATATGTCTCATATAGAAATATCTTATGTGCTTATCTGTCAACATTAAACGTAAGTACGCAAGTTTCTCAATAATTGTATTTGGATAGGTGGTTGCGGGGTTTTGGACAGTTGATTAAGGTGGATATAAGATATTTGTGGAGGATACCAAAATGAGAAAATGACGTAGTTTTTTCCGCAGAATTCAAAGCCCGCGTAGCGCTTGAAGCATTAA
>JAYEIF010000193.1:0-40817 GCA_034659895.1 Candidatus Zixiibacteriota bacterium | reverse complement strand
AGCCTTTTAAGCTATTTATAACAAAACCCTTTCACTTGAAACAATACAAAACATGCTTATCTATTTATGAACAAAGAACTTACCCGCCTGTCGAGCGGACAGGTACTTTATTCAGCAGACCCTAAATAGTATATCATAAAAAATACCGATCTCATAGAGGTCGGCATTAGTTAATTTATAATCGCTTTTAGTTGTTATTCTACGGTACACATGGAAGAGGAGCGGGACCACCTAAGAACAGATAGGATATAAGATATGTAACATCGGCAATGTTCATTTCACCATTAGCATTCACATCCGCCTCTTCCGGACAATCAGGAGGAGGACCATCCAGGAATAAGTATGATATCAGGTAAGTTACATCTGCGATATTGGGATCTTCTGTCTCTCCGTTGTTAATATTACCGCGCGTTCCCGAACAACAACTGAGAGCTTGATGGATGTCTAGGTATCCCTTGTTAAAGTCAGGCGTGAAATATCCCTTAGAAGGTTCCATGAATCTGGTTCCATAATCAACATCCGGAGGAACCAAGACGGTGACACTATCAATCGTGACTACCTGCGGGCTAATTTCCAAAGGATATGAAAAATGAAGATGGCCGAAAAGTCCAGTGCCTGTGCTGATTAATGGTTCACCAGTAAAAGGGATGACATAAATAGTGATAGTATCCCCCATTACATAAGTCCCTTTCATACTAACATAGCTGACCCGACTGTTGATAAAGGAGAACGAGTCAACCTGTATCTCAGGCGAGTTCCACCAAACTGTTACCTCAATACCACCCAGTTCAATGTCGTTGGTAAAATTGATTGGTACTATACCCGTCTGGTTAGTATAGGTAACTATCGAGTCGACAGTTACACTATTCTCAGCTTCAGCGGGCATAGCCAGCAAAGCAAGCGACAACAACAGTGCCACAAAAATCCACGTTCGCATATTAGTTTCCTTTTTCATACAGACCATTTAAGCAAAATCTATGCTACATGAACAAGAAACGATACTTTATCCTCATATAAAAACTTATACACGGGATCGTAAGCGTAAGTACTTGCTGAAAAATCCCTTGATATTAAAAATATAATATATTTTACCAATGAACGCAACAGTTTTTTTGCTTCAGATTATAGGATAATTCCTATTTGTAACAAGTTTTGGCAATTTATTGCCTACTAACTGATTTTTCAAAACATATAGCCCTTTATTTTTTGCTCAAACTTCCGATAACAAAAATTATGTCAGAGAGAGTACCGATAAAAAAAGCTGAAAGATGCGCTTATATCCGTGCCTGCTATCTTGCTGAAGAGTTAAAATGCTTCGGTTATATGTCAGATTGTCCATTGTACCAGAAATCGAACGGAGTTTTTTTAAGCAAACAACGCTTCGATGATGCAATGGACCAGTTGATTGATAAAACCCGGCTCAAGTATGAAAATCTTCTTGATTAGAGTATTCACTCCGAAATCAAGCATAGGTAGCGATTCGGAAATATCATCCTTTTTATAGGGAAATTTATTCCGATTCTACCAAATCCCACAAGAGAACTATCCCCGTAACATATTATTGCACAGGCCGTTATCCTGCGAGCACAGGTTTGGCACGTACTATGCAATAGGGGAATATGGAGAATTATTATGATTAAAGGAATTTATACATCTGCATCTGGTATGCTGCCGAATATCAAGCGGCAGGAACTAACTGCTCAAAACGTAGCTAATGCCGCTACAAACGGGTATAAAAAGGACTCTCTTTTTACTCGGGAACTTTCTCATGCAGAACAAAATCAGAAAGTGACATCCTCCGATTGGGAGCAGCCATTATCTGAAGGAATCTATACGGATTATTCCGCTGGCATGTTCGATCGGACAGGAAGCCCTCTCGATCTTGCCATTGACGGTGATGGTTTTTTTACCCTTCAACTTGAGGATGGCTCTACTGCTCTGACACGCAATGGTTCATTTAAAGTCAATAAGGATGGTCTGTTGACTACTCCCGGTGGAGCTATTGTCGTTTCAGAAGGTAGTGCTATTGAGGTTGGAAATGGCGAGTTGACAGTTTCTCAATCGGGAGAGATAGAAGTTGACGGTCTTGTTATGGGTAAAATAACACCGATGACAGTTGGTGATCTACAGCAATTGGAAAAGATTGGACGTGGCGTGTTTCTGGCGCCGGATGATGTCGAACTTATGGCTGTTGATCATGCGGTGATACGGCAGGGATATTTAGAATCTTCGAACGTGGACATTGTGAGCGAGATGGTCGATATGATAATTGCTTATCGATCTTACGAAGCCAATGCGAAAGCAGTTAAGTCACAGGATGATTCTCTTGAGAAGTTATTTAATCGGGTTGGTTCAAGAGGTTAGAAAATCAGTTGTTTGACATAGGAGGTAAATATGATTAAGGCTATGCGCACAGCCGCCAGCGGTATGATTGCACAGCAAATGAATGTGGACAACGTTGCCAATAACCTGGCTAACGTAAATACAACCGGATTCAAACGCAGCAAAATTGAGTTTCAGGATGTGCTTTACCAGAACTTTCGAAAAGCAGGTTCAGCTTCTGCGCTTGGGTCGGAAGTGCCTGTTGGTTTGGCAATAGGTTATGGTTCTCGAGCATCGGCTACCTCTCGTCTGTATACTGAGGGTGACCTTTCACCAACAGGAAATCCACTCGATTTAGCTATTAATGGTGATGGATTTTTTCAAATTCAGCATCCCGATGGTACTATTGCTTACACACGGGATGGTGCCTTCAAGATTTCCGGCGATGGGCGGATTGTCAATTCTGATGGGTTCTATCTTGATCCTGAGATTACTATTCCTTTGGATGCCACAGCTATTTCGGTCGGTACTGATGGTAATGTGGAAGTTAAAATTGCCGGTCAGATTGAGCCAACTTCAGTTGGACAGATTGAACTGGCTCGATTCGTAAATCCTGCCGGTCTTGAGAAACTTGGACGTAACTTGCTGGTTGCTACGCGGGCTTCCGGTGATCCACTTACGGATATTCCTACCCAGAGCGGACTTGGACAATTAGATCAGGGATACCTCGAAATGTCCAATGTTAAAGTAGTCGATGAGATGGTTAATATGATTGTCGCTCAGAGAGCTTATGAAATGAACTCAAAGGCCATCAAGACAGCAGATGACATGGCAAGTATTGCCAATAACCTAAAGAGGTAAAAGACTGTGAGCTCAAAATATGTAACAATCTGTCTAATCCTCGGGTTGCTATTGTTGTTTGGAACTTCAGTTGGGGCTGCGACATGCGAACAGGCAATTATTGATAATCTGGTTGATATGTATCAACTTGACACATCAAATTTCAAACTGGAAATCCTTACATGCCAACTAAAAACGACCGATGTCGATCCTGCTGATGTGTCTGTGCGAGCACTAACGCAGAAACGACCACTGGGATTGTTTTCTGTAATTGTCAAAATAAACCAGGATGGGAAATTGGTCGAAAGTGGACAGGTTAGATTAAAAATCAGAAAGTTTGCCGATGTTCTTGTAACTACCGACAAGATAAGGAGTGAGGATACTTTTTCTGATAAAGACGTTGTATTGCGCAAAATGGATGTTACTTCTCTAAGAGAGAGACCGCTCAATTCTATTGCGGTTTTAGAGGGACACCGTGCCCGTCGATATCTTCGAAAAGGAACTATCCTGACGACAGAATCCATTGAAATTATACCTGATATTGAATACGGCCGTGAGGTGTCAATCGTCTACAAAGATGGACTTTGCCGTGTTTCTACACCCGGTGAGGCGATGGGGACAGGTATGGCTGGTGATTATATGAAAGTTAGAAATAAAGCATCACGGAAGATCATTGAAGCACGAGTGATTGATGCAAGCACTGTGATAGTAGACCCTTAAATAGGAATTGAGGGAAATATGAATTTTAAGAAAATTCTGTCCATTCTGTTACTACTACTGCTACTACCGTTTTCTCTGAAACTGATGGGAGATGATTTCGGTCAGGCGAAATCGTTGTTTACGGACATCAAGGCGCATAAAGTTGGTGACATATTAACGGTTCTAATCCACGAGCAGAGCAGCGCCACACAGAAAGCTGAATCCAAGACGGAAAAGAGCACATCGATTTCGACGGAAGGAGGGCCTGGTACAGGTCCTCTTGATTTCATTCCATTGTTTAGAGTCAAAGGTAAAAATGGCAGTACCTTTGATGGAAAGGGTGAGAACGTCCGTAACGGTAAGCTTAAGGCTCGAATGTCGGTTACAGTGGTGAGTGTGCTTCCCAATGGTGACCTGGTTATTGAAGGTTCACGAACAGTAGGAATTTCTGGAGATAGAGAAACATTATCGCTTACAGGTGTTGTTAGGCAAAAGGATATATCCCCGAATAATACTATCGATTCCTATCTAATTGCTGATGCGGAAATTCACTATTCTGGTAAAGGGAATGCCTCAACAGCCAGCAGACCGGGTTTTATTACTCGTTTGATTAATTGGATATTTTAGGAGGTTTGATGTATTCAATTGTCACACGAATGCTCGCTACTCCAACAGGGATTTATCTAATCTGTTGTTTGGTTATAGCCATGGTTTCTGTGGCCAATGCCGGCAAGGTTAGAATAAAGGATATTTGCGATTTTCAGAATAAACAGCAGGAAAGCCTTGTAGGATATGGTTTAGTGATAGGACTTGACGGAAGTGGCGATGGTAACGGTACCCAGTTTACAGTGCAATCGTTGGTCAACATGATGGAACGTATGGGCCTTACAGTTGACCAAAGCAGAGTCAAGGTCAAAAATGTTGCCGCCGTTATGGTTACAACCACAATCAATAGCCATCAAACTAAGGGGTCGTATGTTGATGTAATGGTATCATCAGTTGGGGATGCCTCGTCGCTTAAAGGAGGAACTCTGCTTATGACTCCGCTATCGACTCTCGATGGTGTAAAACGAGTTGTTGCCCAGGGACCGATTTCTATAGGTGGTTTCAATGTTCAAGTTGATGATAATAACAAGATTGTTAAAAACTATACCCTTGTCGGTCGAGTGCCCGGTGGCGGTAAGGTTACAAATCCGCTGGAGGGACCGCTTCCCGAGAACCGGGAAATAAGGCTATCATTAAACTATCCGGATTTTACTACTGCTCATCGGATAGCTGAACGCATCAATATTAAGTATGGGTTGTTGGCTTATCCGTTGGATGCGGGTACTATCAAATTAATTATTCCGGATTCGCTGTCACAATCGACAAGCCGTATCGAGTTTGTCTCTGACATAGGACTTCTACAAATAGTGCCGGATACGCCGGCGAGAGTAGTGATCAACGAAAAGACCGGTACAATCGTTGTCGGTCAGCATGTAACCATTGAACCTGTTGCTATAGCGCATGGTACTATTACGGTAAATATCCAGTCAAGTCCGGTTATATCGCAACCGCAGCCGTTTAGCGGAGGTCAGACAGTTGTTACACAGGATTCCCGTATAAATGTTACAGATGAGAATGCGCGGGTCGTTCACCTGAAGCGTGTTGTGTATCTTACTGATGTTGCAAAAGCGCTGAATCGGATTGGAGCCACACCACGAGATATTATTGCCATCTTTCAGGCTATAAAACAAGCCGGAGCACTTCGAGCTGAACTGGTAATTTTATAATGAACACCCTATTACCAACGATACAGCATGGCTTGAAGAATCCGTCCAAACTTAATAGCTTGATGAAATCAAAATCGCAGAGCATTGAACAAAAGAAATCGAAGTTGCGGAAGGCCACTAAGCAATTTGAGTCACTGTTTATGTATCAGATACTCAAGGCCATGCGCAAAACTGTCAAAGAAAATTCACTAACACAAGATGGATCGTTCTCGGATAGTTTTGGCAAAGATACCTTTATGGATATGTTTGATGTTCATCTGGCTGAGAAGATGTCCGGCGGCCCACATTCTATTTCCAATATATTATATAACTCGCTCGTTGAGTCAATAGAGCCATCCTCAAATAGCTTTGAATCGAGTGGAACAGTCCATGATTTACCTCTCGATAAGCGCAATACTGTTCCGCTTCAAAAGAAGATGTTCGAACTTGACAGTAATCCGGTTAGGCCGAAAATCTCTGTCAAGGTAAACCCAGTGAGAGATTTGGAAAGAACGGAGATGCCACAACAATCTTCGTCCGACAGTATTATATCTCAATACGGCCATATTATAAATGAGGCTGCGACCGCCAACAAGGTTGATTCTGCGCTTATCTGTGCTGTTATCAGGACTGAATCGGGTGGTAATCCAAACGCGGTATCGTCTGCGGGCGCCAAGGGATTAATGCAGCTTATGGATAGTACCGCTACGGAAATGGGCATGAACAGTGCGTTTGATCCACATCAGAATATCCATTGCGGGGTAAAGTATCTGCGGAAGCAGCTTGATCGCTTTGGAGATCTTCGGCTTGCCGTAGCGGCCTACAATGCCGGTCCCGGAAGCGTCGAGCGCTATCAGGGCATTCCTCCATTTTCGGAAACAGAAGAGTATGTGAACCGTGTAATGGATGCTGTCAAATCATATCGTAAAATAATGTCTCCTGACAATGCTAAAGTGGTTTCGCATTTCAGCCGATAAAAGATAAAAGCCGTTTGGCAAAAGGAATCGGATATGGTAGATCAATTGATTGACATACTTGGCAGGGAAGCCTCACTCTTCGAGTCATTTCTTGAATTGCTTGAGCAACAGCAACGAGCATTGGTGGACAACAATGTTGAAAGACTAAACCATGTGACCGAACAGCAGCGCGAGATGTTGAGTAAAAGTAAACTGCTGCACAGGGAACGTGAAGCGGTGATCGAGGATATCAAGCGTCACAATGTCATTGATGGAGATTTGACGGTAACACGCCTTCTGGAGATGGTAGATCAATCACAGGCTGACCAGTTGTCTCAGTTGCGCGATGCAATCCTGAACGTAAATGATAGGATTCTCAAGACGCGTAACCAGAATGCGATATTGCTTAATAAATCACGTGATTATATCGGACGTATGATGAAAATGTTTTCCCGTATAGGTGATCCATCGCCAGTTTATAACTCTGGCGGAGATGAGCAAGAGGCAAAACATAATTTAGCAGTCGATAGGAGGGCGTGATGGCTGGATTATTTCAGGGACTGGAAGTCGGCAAACGAGCTTTATTATCTAATCAGATCTGCCTTCAGACAATTGGACACAATATCTCTAATGTAAATACCCCGGGATATTCACGGCAAAGAGTCAGAATAAGTGCTTTTTACCCGGAAGAAACTTCCTATGGCACGATTGGAACAGGTGTAGTTGTAGATAATATACAGCATGTTCGCGATCTCTTCCTCGGGGAACAATTTCGTCAAAGCAACAAATCACTTGGTGAATGGAGTTACAAGGAAAAGATATTCTCACAGATAGAATCTCTTTTTTCTGAACCATCTGACAATACTCTTTCACAACGTCTGAGTGAATTTTGGAATTCATGGGATACACTCTCTCAGCATGCTGAATCAACAACCAACCGTCAGGCTTTATTGGGAACAGCTACCAGTCTTATCTCTGAATTTCATGAGCTTTCAACTCATCTCAATAAACTGCGGAATTCCATAGATTATGATATGGTTGCTATGACTGGCGAGGTAAATCGTCTGGGAGCTGAAGTTGCCAAGCTAAATCAGCAAATCAAGGTTCAGGAACTGGGTAATGTTACTGCTAATGACTTGAGAGACAGCAGAGATCAATTAATTGACAATCTGTCGAGTTTAGTTGATGTCAGAACAATTGAAGAGGACAATGGCCAGGTAAGGGTATCCATTGGCTCTTTGGAAATTGTTAACGGCTCCGATTCTGTTGATATCGATGCTGAGTCCTATGTGTCCAATCAAAACTTGAAACACCGTCTGATTTGGAAAAACACATCTGTAGAAATCACTTCTGAGAGAGGTGAGATGAAAGGATTGTTAGATACTCGCGATATGATTATTCCCAAGTATATCGACAAACTTGATAGGTTGGCAAAAACAGTTGTAGAGCAGGTTAATGCTATTCATGTTACAGGTTATGGCCTGGATGATTCGACAGGTAATAATTTCTTTAACCCAAACTTTACAACTGCCGCCACTATTCGTCTCAACTCAGATCTGGAGCAATCCCCTGATAAAATAGCGGCATCAGCTTCTGGCGAGGTTGGAGATGGAGACATAGCGCTTAGTATCCAATTGCTGAAAGATGAGCGGATTATGGTTAATGGCTCGTCAACTATTAATGAATATTATAACGGGATAATTGGATCTATTGGAGTTGAGTCGCAGGAGGCGCTTTCATTCGCAGATAATTATAGACTTATGAACCAACAGGTAAAAAACTCTCGACAGTCTGTTCGGGGTGTTTCTTTAGATGAAGAGATGACAAATATAATCAAATTCCAGCACGCATACGATGCGTCAGCAAGAGTAATCACTGTTATGGATGAAGCGCTGGATGTAGTAATCTCCAGGATGGGGATTGTAGGAAGATAGGCAGGATGCTATACAACTAAACTGACATGTGCCACGGAGGGTAATTTGCTGATTTTAACAAGGAGGTTGGGCGAATCCATCACGATCGGAGATAAAATAAAGGTCTCAGTACTTGGAATACACGGTCGTCAGGTGCGGATAGGAATTGATGCACCACAGGATGTGATAGTCCATCGCGAAGAGATTTATGTGAAGATCCAAGAAGAAAACAGGCAAGCGTCTAAGTCGATAAAGAACGATTTGTCTGGTATTTTAAACCTGCTTAAAAACAGGCTCAAGAACAAGGGACACAATTTGGACAATAAGCATTCAGCCAAGGTTGAGTATAAGAATAAACGACATCGAAGGCGACCGGATAGTAATTCAAACCCAACATAAAAAATAGCTGGTTAAAATGAAAAATAAAGCAGTAGAGTTATGAGAATTACTAACAGTATGATTTCCGACAGAGTGGTTTTCAATATGCAGCGGGCTATTAACCGCTACATGACTATGGAAAACCAAATGTCTACCGGACGAAAGATTGATAAACCATCGGATGATCCGATTGGTATTCAACGTGATTTAAACTATCGCACAGAACTCATCCGGAACGAGCAATACAATAGCAGTGTCCATCGAGCACAAACATGGATGCAGAAGTATGATACAAGTCTGAGCGATATGAAAAATCTTGTCTCGAGCGCTAATGAAATTGCTATTGTAATGGCAAATGGAAATTATGATGCAACAGCGCGCAATGGTGCAGCCGAGGAAGTATCCTCTATTCTTGATCAATTAATACAGATTGGAAATACCAAATTAGAAGGTCGTTCAGTTTTTTCTGGTCACCGCACCAATACTAAGGCATTTGAAGTTTCAGGTAATGGTGTAGTCTATAATGGTGATACGGGACATATCAAATATCAGATTGATTCTTCTTCCAATATGAATATTAATTTAATTGGTTCTGAAGTGTTATTTGAGCAATTGAGTACATTGGGAACAGATGCCGACTTAAACATCGGCGTAACCAACGATACATTACTTGATGATTTGCTAAACGGAGAAGGTATTGATCAGACAGTTGGTACTTTTACCATCACTGACGAGAATCTTGGCATAAACGCTACAATTGATATTAGCGGAATGACGACTGTGGATGATTTGTTTAATCCTGGTGTGAATGCTCAACTGGCTTTAGCCGGTATAACGGATCTTGAACTGAAACTTGGCGATACGGGCAACAATCTTCTGCTCGATATCACTACTCCCACTGGAGAAATATCGGATAGCACCAGCATCGACAGGCTAAACAGTGGTAACGGATTGGATTTGGAGCCGGGCAAGATATTGGTAACTGATGGTGTTGGAGTGAGTGTAGAAATAGACCTGAGCGGATCAACTACGGTTGGCGATATCAGAAATAAGTTCAATACTCAGATGACTGCAGCAGGTTATCCTGCAGTTACTATGGATATCAACGCCTCTGGTAAAGGCTTTAAAATAACCGATGCCACCGGTCCCCCCGCGCTTGGGCTGAGTATTGAGGAAGCCGTATCCACAGAGATGACAGCATTGGAATTGGGAATACGGGGCGACATTGATCCTAATCTGATTGGTACTGACCTTGAGCCTTTGCCGAGTTTTGCTGTAGAGGAAATCTCAGGTTCCACTGCAGAGGATCTCGGTATAATTGGTACTCATAACGGGGATTTCTCCGGCAATGATCTTGATCCTAATTTGTTGGCAACATCAGAAGTCGCTGACCTTAGCAATCGAATAGGGATGTCTCTTGGTCAATTGGTCATCAATCAAGGAGATAAGACACAAACAATTGACCTGTCATCACCGACACTTGTAACGATTCAGGATGTTCTGGATAAGTTAAATAACTCCGGCCTTGATATCACGGCGTCAATTAATGCCGATGGTCGAGGAATACAAATAGTCAACAATGACAGCACCAAGTCTTTCATAATTGAAAACGATTCCACAGATGATACGGCTAAGCGAATGCAGCTTTGGGGATCGAGCGACATCTTAGGCTCAGTAATTCTTTTACGCAATGCTCTTCAGAACAATGATCAGGAAGGTACCGGTAAGCTTCTGGCCAATATGGATGACGCAATGCAGCATTTGCTTATCAACCGTTCTAACGTTGGTTCCAAGTCTATAAGACTGGAAAGTACACTGAGCCGACTTGAAGATCAGAAACTTAGTTTTACAGAGCTTCTGAGTAATACTGAGGATGCTGACATGGCCGAATTGATTACAGATTTAGCTGTTTATGAAAATAACTACAAATCAGCTTTAATGGCAAGTGCGCGTATTGTGCAGCCTACTTTGTTAGATTTCTTAAGATAGGATTTTAAGTGAGGACATAATTATGTTGGTACAGAGCGACAGATTTGGACCGTTGGAAATACCCGGCAACAAGATTATTACGATGGAAAAACCAATACTTGGTTTCGAGAAATTGGTGAGATATTGCCTGATCGAACAGGAAGAGTTCCTCCCATTCATGTGGTTACAGTCTCTCGAAGATTCATTCATTGCATTCATCGTAGTTAATCCGATAATCTTCTTCGAGGATTACAGAATCCGCGTGCATTTTAAGGAAGTAGCCGATCTCAAGGTTAAATCTTCTGACAAAGTAGAGACCTATGTAATTGTTAATGTTCCAAAGAATCCTGTGGAAATGTCGGTTAATCTACAAGGTCCAATTCTAATTAACACCGAGAACAATCTGGCCAAACAATTGGTTTTGGTGGACTCCGATTACCAGATACATCACCCATTGATAGAAGTCACTGAAGAGACTGCGAAGTCGAAAGCGCTGGACATTGATGAACTAGTTGGAGTGTAATAAACCGATGGTTTTGACTCTTGAAGAAAAAAAGATAGAGAGCAGGGAGCCAATATCCAACCGCAAATCTAAAATTGGGATAATGTAATGGCTCGCAAGCGAAAAGGGAAAAAGACTTCCGGAAAGCATTCAAAACACAGTCAAGAACGCTATAAAACAAAAGGAACTAAGCAAGGCAGGAAAAATAAAGTTGATGACTTTGACTCACTGTTAGACAGGGGAGAGACTTGTTTGCACAATGGGCAGGAGGATAAGATACTTGAGGCTGTAGATTCCATTGAAGAACATTACCACTTACTAAAAGCAGGGCAACGCATTCGCTATAATTCTCTCAGAGCTTACGGTTTCCTGAATTATGGGAAATATCTGGATGCAGAGAAAGTCGTGCAACGTCTGATGGATGACACCAATAACGACTCTCTTGATGCTTTCTATGTTTTAGCATTTAGTCATCTCTCTATGCGTGAGTACGACTTGGCCGCTGAGGCGGCAGAGAAATACCTCTCGCTATATTCAAAAGAAACAGCGGATGAAAAAACTAACTACTATGCCGCTACTTCGGCACATCTGTCACAGGTACACAATTTTTTAGGCTCGATCCGTCAGACTCAGGGAGAATCCAAAGAAGCGGTCAAATCATACGAAAGAGCAATTGAAGCCGACAAACGCAATCACTTACCATACTTGAATCTTGCGAAATTATATGATAAGGCTGAAAAGCTTGAACTGGCTCGCGAAGCTGTTCAGCGTGGTATTAGCAACTGCACACAAGTTCAAGAGTTACGCCTTTTAGCTGAATCGCTTGAGCGTGGAGCTACTGTGTCAGCATGTATGATTGTGAAAGACGAGGAAGAGCTTCTGCCGGGATGTCTCGAATCAATTCGCGACTGGGTCGATGAGATTATCATCGTTGACACAGGCTCCACCGACAGCACTGTGGAAATTGCCAAATCCTATGGCGCAAAGATTTTCCATCAGGAATGGGAAGGCAACTTCTCCAAACATCGCAATTACTCAATGGACAAGGCTACCAGCGATTGGATTTTTATCATTGATGCTGACGAACGTTTTAACACTGAGGATGTTAAGATTCTTCTCAGGGGGATAAATAAGAAAGATTGTCAAATTATCAGTGTGAATGTTTTCAATTACAGCGGCAAGTTTAACGAAAGGGTAACTTCGCTGGCTTCGACACGTCTGTTCAGACGGGAGTTGAATCTTCGCTATGAAGGGATAGTTCACAATCAATTAGTAATTGATTCCTCAGAACCGATTGTGCGCACTAAAGCCCGTATAAAACATTTTGGGTACGGACTCTCAGAAGAGAAAATGGCAGCCAAAGCAAAACGTACCACCGACCTGTTGGAAAAGCAGCTTAAAGAAAATCCAAACAACGCTTATGCTTGTTTCAATTATGCGCAGGTTCTGCTCGGACAGGATCTTGCCGAACACCAGAATAATCCACCCAGAATTATTGAAGCCGCCAGTCGAGCTGTTGAATTAACTAATCCCGATACGGGAAGTCGCGGTGATCGCCATATCCATCTGATGGCGCTTGGACAGTTGGCTCTTATTAATTTTATCCTTGCTGATAATGACTCAGCCGAGAAATACGCTCTTCGCTCTCTGGAGATAAAGCCCGATTATCTTGATTCTATTATGGTGTTGGGGAATATCTATCTTCGCAGGAATGGATTTGACAAAGCCGAACAGTACTTTAATCGTTACCTTAAGGCTCAAGCTCAGTTGACGGAAACGTTTGAGGCTGACGAGATAATGTTGATGCACCCGGAAAGTTTTCAGCATGCCTACTATGGTCTTGGTTTGGTTGCTGAGTATCGCCGAGATTGGGAAAAGGCGGCTGAATATCTACGAAAAACTCTTGAGTACAATCCTGAGCTTCTTGACGCTAACGCACGATTAGGCAGAGTTTATCTGGAGCAAAAACGTTATGACGATGCAGAAGTATTTTTCAAAAAACAACTTGAGATTAATGATTCAGCGCATAGAGCTGCTATTGGTCTGGCATGTGTGTATCAAAACGAAGGGAAAGAAAAAGAAGTTAAACAATGGTTGGATAAAGCTCTGAATATGCTCCCTGTTGACCATCCAGCACTTGTTGAATACGCTATTATGGTTGAAGATGTCGGTTTGAGTGAGCATGCAGGTAAGTTTATTGATAAAATAGGTGTCCCTGATGATGATATGCCTGTAGAAAAGAAACGTAGTATAGCTGAATGTAGTTTCCGACTAGGTCAGTATGGTAAAGCAGCTGATTTCTATGAAGACATAGTGCAGAATGAAACACCTGATGCTGCTTTGCTCAACGATCTTGCAGGATGTTACTATAAAATCGAGGATTATTCAAAAGCTGAGGAGTATTATCAGCAGGCGACTGGAATGCCACAAGTTATAGCAATATCCTTCCGCAATCTTGGTTTGAGTCGGATTAAACTAAAGAAAAATCAGCAAGCTGCGCTTGCGCTGGAAAAATATCTTGAAATGGCTCCAGACCAGTATGAAATTGTTAGTCTGTTGGGTGATTTATATTTTCAGATGCAGGATTTTAACCGCGCCATGCTATTCTATGAACGTTTCCTTAAAATGGATCCTGGAAACGCACAAGTGATGTTTGGCTTGTCGGAATGTTATCTTCTTATGGGGCATAAGGGTTCAGCATTGATTGGCTATCAAAAAGTTCTGCAGATTGCTCCTGAGTTCAAGCCTGCCCGTGAGCGAATGACTCAGATTCAGGAAATTGTTCATAAGGCTTGATAATAACCAGTTCACCTTTTTGTTCCAACTCAGTAGAAAATAGATCTGCTGAAGAGTTCTGTCATTAAGTTTACCTTTCGTAACAATTGTAATTTCTCAATAAAACGTTTCTCTGAATACTATTTCATTTGCTCAATCACATGATTTTGATATTATCTTGGCGAGGATATGTATAAACTGTATATTGTTGCATGCATAATGTTGTGACTATATGAAGAAACTGACACGATACATACTGAAGGAGCATATTGCCCCATTTTTCCTTTCCTTTTTTGCCATTACATTTCTTTTGGTTATCGATTTTGTTCCGAAAGTTATGGATCATGTTATAGACAAAGACCTCTCAATCTGGGTGGCGCTCGAATTGGTTGGTCTCAATGTAGCCTGGATGTTGGCTTTATCGGTACCTATGGCTGTTTTAGTTGCAGTACTTATGGGATTTGGGCGTCTTACCTCTGACTTCGAAATAACCGCAATAAAGGCTTCCGGTATTAATCTGATACGGGTCATTATGCCTTTAATGATTGTTGGTTGCATTCTAATGGTTGGTATGATTGAGTTTAACGACAAGATTCTTCCTGATCTTAACAAACGTTCCCGTCTGCTTTGGGGGGATATTGCAGCAATGCGTCCCACATTAGTATTTCGCCCCGGAGTGTTTATCTCAGATATTCCCGGTTATCTGGTGCTAATCAATCATATTAACCATACCACTTCCTTAGTGGAGGGTGTCCGTATTACCAATGTTAAGAACGCCGCCAAGCCGGAAATTGTGGTGTCAGAGCATGGATTCCTGAAAACTACAAATAACGGTATGAATATGCAGTTCACATTGTTTAACGGTGAAATCCACAAGCTTGATACTAAGGATCCGGCAAATTATCGCCGCATGAGTTTCAACAAGCATGTTATGAATATCTCTGGGACTGGGTCGGAACTGAAGCGGAGTAATCAGGAGTACAGTTCAGATAGAGAGATGTCTATTGAACAAATGCGAATCAATGTGGATCGAGCCAAAGCTACGATTGTGCCATTCAAAGAAAGAATTGTAGACCATCTCCAGAGGAAGTACGATTATCTTTTTGCGGATAGTTTCGTTTACAGTGGCGATACATCTATTGCTGATACAGCCGCTTTCGATCAGATGCGACGAAATGCTTCCAATCAATACAAAGTGGTTCGGCGTAGTCGACAGCAAATTGCGGCTCAAGGTAAACTGGTGAATAAATACTCAATAGAGATTTACAAAAAGTTTTCGATTCCAGCAGCCTCGCTGGCTTTTATTTTGATAGGTGCGCCACTGGCTATTATCTCTCGACGAGGTGGTATGGGAGTGGCTATTGCCATTTCGATTGGACTTTTTGTTATCTATTGGGCATTTCTTATCGGTGGTGAGGACCTCGCTGATCGTGGATTTATGTCGCCATTCTGGGCAATGTGGGGTGCAAATTTACTCATCGGAGGAATTGGCCTGTATCTTGTCTTCAAGGTGGTTACAGAATCCCAAATATTCTCATTCTTCCGACAAACAGAAAGTATAGATAATGATAAAAAAAATTGACCGATATCTGTTAAAGTCATTTTTTGCTTCTCTATTGGTGGTAACGGTATCATTTACTTTGATTATTATCATTATCAATATTACCGAGGAATTGCGTGATTTTATCGATCATGAAGTCACTTTGCTCAAGATAGCAGAATACTATTTATATTGGTCTGGGTGGGTGATTAAATCATTCCTGCCAATGTTTATTTTGATTGCTACTTTGTTTTCGGTGTCTATGCTGGCACGCCACAAAGAAATCCTTGCCATGAAAGCATCGGGATTATCATTGTATCGTTTTGCTCTGCCATACTTGGTCGTTGTCTTACTTATATCTGCAGGGCACTTTTACTACAATGAATATATGTTTCCGCCGATCAACAAACGACGGCTTGAAATCAAAGAATATACGATTGAAAAACGTTCCCGGGCTTCTGATGCTCAGGTGTCTAATATCCACCGTCAGGTCAGCCCCGGTTACTTTTACACTATGAATCGATTTAACGCCACTCGTATGGAAGGCCGTGACCTAAAAGTATATATCACAGAAAACGACCGCTTGAAGCGGCTTATCACCGCTTCTATAATCTTGTTTCGGGATCATAAATGGATTGCTCGTAACGGCACTGAGCGCATTTTCTCGCCTACTTCCGGCGAATCATATCGGGAATTTGAGAAACTTGTCATTCCTGAAATTCAAGATAAACCCAAGGATCTCGCCAAGCATATTGGTAAGCCAGAGGATATGGGCATCGATGAACTGACTGCATATATTAAATTGATGAAACGTATTGGTGGACCATATGCGAGGGAAGCTGTCGATCTTGGAATTAAATACTCTTATCCATTAGCATCATTTATTGTTATGTTAATGAGCATTCCTTTTGCATCTAATCCTCGTCGTGGGGGGATTGCAGTCTCAATCTCGGTGGGTGCGCTTATTTCGTTGTTGTACTTTATCATGTTTCGAATCCTTCAGTCAGCAGGATACAATGAAAAGATACCAAAGGAGCTGGCTGTTTGGGGGGTCAATGGATTTTTCTTCCTTGTTGGTATTATTTCAATGCTCAACGTGAGAAAGTAATGTCAAAAGCAGGTCACGAACAGAACAGAAAACTCTGGAATGAAATCGCTGATATTCATTACCAGCATCCCGACTATCGTGTTGGGGATTTCCTTGAAGGTTGGTGTCCTCTCAAATCTCTTGAGCTGAATACGCTTAAGGATGTATCAGGTAAGCATCTGCTACATCTTTTCTGCCAGTTTGGGATGGACAGCCTTGCATGGGCAAGGCGGGGAGCGATTGTTACCGGAGTTGATATCTCTGATCGCTCTATAGAGTTAGCCTATAAATTGAGACAAGAATCTAATATCAATGCTGATTTTATTCGTTGTGATGTTCTTGATTTAATCGGCAAGATGGACGCTCAGTTTGATATTATTTTTCAGTCCTATGGAACCCTTTGCTGGATATCCGATTTGAACAAATGGGCGGAAATAGTAGCTCATTATCTTGTGCAGGGAGGGACATTCTTCATTGTTGATGATCATCCGATTATATATACGCTTATGGAAGAGGGGACATCATATTTTGAAACCAACCCGCAACGATATAACAACCAGTACGATTACTGCGATAGAGAATATGAATGGAAAGAAGATTCGATTGAGTGGCAACATTCTCTGTCAGATATTATCAATGCGCTTATTAAGGCAGGATTGACAATCGAATCACTGGGAGAATATAATAAATCTTACTATGCTATTGAGAGAGACTGGTACGAGAAAGATGGATATTTTTATCCGCCCGATGGTCCTCCGCCTTATCCCTTATTATTCTCATTGAAAGCTCGGAGATAATTTGTGTTATTCTTCTCTCATTTATGTTTCACGAGAATAAAAAACCGCCAAGCTGAAATACTTGGCGGAAGTATAGTGTCAGAATCATTGGAGTTCGGAGTTATTTACCAAAGCGTCTTCCTCGGGAAGATCCCATTCCTGGTTTTCCTTTGTTTTCAAAATGCATTTTACGCCGTTCGAGTCGTAACTCCTCCAGTTTGTCCTGCTGTTCCTGTGTAAGAATTTCACGGCACTGCTTTTGGTGTGCATATCTGGCTTTGGCGATTTCAGCCTTTGCTCTTGATGCGTCTTCAATGGCTTTCATTACTTTTCCTTCAGAAGCATCAGAGTTACGCATGAGGGTTCTGACTATAATATGTGACTTTTTGGCTTCAGCTTTGAGATCCACAATCTCGAGACTGTGTTCACTCCTGATAGCTTTAATCTTGTCCTGTTGGGTATCAGTCAGTTCAATTTCGTCAGCAAACAATAGAACCCCTGCCATTCCATGACCTTGGTGAAATCCTTGTCCTTGATGCATACGGTGATGTTCTTGTTGCATCGGTTGCATTGGACGGTCGCCACGACGGCCCTGTCTGGGTCCATCAAACTGTGCCCATGCCGATGATGCCAGGAGCGCCAGCATCATGCTCAATACTACTGTTGTCTTTTTCATAATAATCTCCTTAATTTAGAAGTTAGTATTTAATTGTTTTTTTACATTATTCAGTTTCTTGTCTGTTGCCGTGTTTTCCCTGTTCCATGCCACGGCGGGGGCGGTCGTGGAAAGCTTTAACAGATTCCAGCAATTCGCGTTCAAATCGATTCAGGAACACTGCCAGTTTTCCATATTGCCAAACATTCAGGGTACCTCGGGCCTGATCTAAAAAATTTTCGTTTTGCTTTAGACAATCCTCAGCGTTTTTTTCAATTTTAGACACCAGTTGATAGACCTCGTTCTGAGGCAAAGATTTATCCCTTAGCCCAAGAGCCAGTTTGTCAACAATGTCAGTGCGATCCGCATGTAACTTGAGTTGGGTTTTGCGATATCGACGAAAGGATACAATGAATTCTGTCTCCTGATTCGGGGGGAGATCAAGTAGTTCAAGCAACTTGAGGAGTCGTAACTGTTCAATATATTTATGGCGTTGAAGCGATTGGTGTTTCGGTCTATCTTGTGGTGGTGGAATCTGACCAACCTGAGCCAGAAAGTGCCCCTTGGCATGTCTATTCTCAATACTTATGCAGGGACGCTGAGTACTCTGCTCCGAGGTCAAAGAATCCGAATCGTCTATTGTTGTTGCCGATACCGGAAATACAGACCATAAAAAGGCTGTGAAAATAAAGACCGATATTGATTTACTTATTCGTATCACAAGAAATCTCCCATATCAAGGTTATCTTTAAGGTATTCAAGCTCGTCGTCAGTGATATCGTCAAGGAGCGCTTCTCCGGAAGCAGTTGTCACATCAGACGTATAGTCCTGCAGAAGCAGATTAAAAGTGACAACATCCAGCTCACTGTTATTGTCATTGCTATATGTTAAGTTGTTAAACTCGGTTATTGAGTAAAGAGTTGAGTCTTGATTGTAGTTTAAAGTTACTGGATCGTTGGCTAATTTCGATATTCCGAATAAGAGCAATAGCGAAGCCGCCACAGGCAAGGCAATTTGAGCTATCCTGTGAAATAAGGTTACATTCCTTGGGGTTGTATCATCAATACTATTTTCGATATGCTGCGTCATCTCGTCGATTTCGTCAGGAGCAAAATAAAAGGACTCATCATTCCCCAACCCGGGTTCAAGTTGACCAAGTTCGTGCCAGAGGGAACGGCAGTCATCACATTGAATTAGGTGTTCCTCGAGATAATCGGGGAGTTTTTTCTGGCCGAAGTGTTCGTATAGTTCCTCTTGTACTTTGTGGCAATTCATTATCGCCATCCCTTTTCCTTAGCCAACTGACGCAATTTGATAACAGCCTGACGATAGTGGGTCTTGACTGTTCCTACAGCGCGGTCAGTCATTATTGATATCTCCTCGAAACTTAATCGTTTGTAAAAACGCAAATCGAATACTACTCGCTGTCCGGGAGGGAGCTGTTGCATGAATTCTCGTACTCCATTTTGTAGCTCTTTACGAGCAAGTTGAGATTCTGGAGTTGATACAAACGATGGTTCTGAATCAAGGGACATCTCATTGGAAGATGGTCGCTTGAGAAAATTAAGGGCTTTGTTTGTTGCAATTCGATATAACCAACTACTGAATGCGCTTTCACCTCTAAATCTGGACAACTTTTCCCAAGCTGTCAGAAATGTTTCCTGCGTCAGGTCTTTTGCCGTCTCGCGGTCGCCGGTCATTCGAAATGTAAGAGCAACTATATCATTCATTTTTAACCGTACCAGTTTTGAAAATGCAGTCCTGTCACCTCTCTGAGCCTGGATGACAAGTTTTGAAGTTGTTTCATCATCTATTTTCGTCATTCATTCAATTTCCGATAATAAGACAAGTATTTCCAGAAAAAGATTAATCCATTAAGAAAAAAATAGTTGGTCGATGCAAATAGACTGAGGCAGTTCTAAATGGCTCTTTTCCTATTATTTATTGAATAGAGACTCATCTCCTATTGTCTATTACACTTAAGGTAATGATTGGTGCCAGACACAAAGCATATTTTATACAAAGTTCACGATGAACGATTTTGAGAGTATAAGATTATGGATGATTCTCTTTGATTTATAAATCAATCTCGATTGTTCTTTCATATTAAACTATGTCGATGCTTGACTACTCTGAAAGGTCTTTGTATATTCATTTCAAACTTAATATGGAGATGGAACAAGCTATAAATATGTCGGCATCTAAAAAAAACAACTCGGCAATTGCCATCTGTATCCAAGAGCCTTTTGAAGATGGGTCATCTATGAATCTTGGGGTTATTCAGGGAGATGACCTTCTTTTTCTT
Source organism: Candidatus Zixiibacteriota bacterium (assembly GCA_034659895.1). Taxonomy (GTDB): domain Bacteria; phylum Zixibacteria; class MSB-5A5; order GN15; family FEB-12; genus B120-G9. The sequence continues at coordinate 20,350 of JAYEIF010000193.1, read as the reverse complement.
CATCAGGCTTTTATTACTGATACGATAAAACATGCACTCGATGTTCCCTCTTGCGATGTTATTCTATACTATATCAATCAACCAGACAGAGTGCGTTTAGTGAAAATCGTAACAAAATATCTTTCGGAGAAATTTTCGGAGAAAACAGCAACAGACTTCAAAAAAAGATTTAAGTCAGTTAAGCTTGATAAGAATCGTTGGGGAATGCGCATTGAACAAGTTTTCAAGAATTGCTTCAATTTAGGGTATAAACACGTGCTGGTAATAGGCAGCCGCACTCCAACAGTTCATTCCTCAAAAATGAAAACAGCTCTTAAGATGCTTAAGGAGAGTGATGCTGTCTTTGGCCCCACGCCTGAGGGACGATATTATCTCATTGGTATGTCTGAGGAATATAAAATCAACTTATCTGAATTCGATTGGAAATCTCCTGCTATTTACTCAAAAGTTGCTGATGCTTTTAGCGCTAAAGGTCTTGCTTGGTCAGAACTTGAAATTTGGTATTGTGTAGAAAGCTCTGATGAATTGGAACTGATGGTTCGTGACATTAATCAATGGAGATTTGAAAATTATGAAACTGTCGCAAATGAGACTGAAATCGCATTAGAACATATTCTTTCAAAATTAGAATAAGATTATTTATGGAACGTGAAATACAACGTCTGAATTGGTTAAAGATAAAAGAGCTTGTCCCTGATAAGGTTGATACTGTCATTTTACCAGTAGGCACTATGGAGGCTCATGGGTCATCTTGTGTCGGTACTGACAACTTTATCCCTGAGGACATTGCTTCCAGTATTGCAGAGCGTGTCGATGCGCTGATTGCACCTATTGTTTACTATGGTATCACAAAATCGCTCTATCACTATAATGGAGGAATGACAATCAAACCGGAAAATTTCTCCGCCTACATTCAGGATATACTGTTATCTCTGGTTAAGATTGGATTCAAGAACATAATAGTGATGAACGGTCATGGCGGTAACAATTCAACCCTGAAGTCGCTGGCTTTTGAATTCCACAAAGATCGCAGTGTAAACATTGCTGTTGTTCACTGGTGGGAGCTGTGTGCTAAAATGACTGAAGAGTTCTTTGGTCATGTTGGAGGCCATGCTGGTACTGATGAAACTGCGATGGTAATGGCTATTGATCCTGCTCTGGTTGATGAGCATACTTACGATCCGGAAATGGCATATAATTTTGTGCCGGGGGCTGACATTTATCCTGTGCCAGGGACTATTCTTCTGTATAAAAAAGGAGAGGGGTATCCTGAGTTTGATCTGGACAAGTCCCGTCAATATCGGGAACAGGTAATGAAGTATGTGGGCGAGTTTGTGGAATCGATTATAGCTCGCTGGCGAAAGTTTGGATTGTAGCTAAAGTTTCTAACCTCGCACATCACTTTTTCAATAAACATAATACTTAGCGCAGACTGACCGAGTTGAATTGTTGGAAATATGTTCCTTCTAAGATAGATTTTCCAGTGTCCTCTGGACCTTTCTTTTTTAAATGTCATAAGTGAATGGAAATGAGCTCTTTATGGGGCGGAAAAAAGTTCCTATACTTGGATGTTTTTTGTTGATTACAACAGAAAAAGAAACTACAAAGAAATATGAATATATGCCTTTGTGTTGGGGAATTTCCCTATAAGGCTGTTGAGAATGCCATACATTTCCTGTTGAGTGTGTGCTTTTTTAGATCATTCTATATGGAGATAGTATAGTTTCTGATTTTACCAGCAACCCTTTTTGTGGCAATGGGATAGCTTTTGTTGTTAGTCGTTGTGTTAAATGTTTGTTCATAGATTGAACGATAGTGATAAGAGTAGATTAAATTGACGATAGGTGAGAAGTGCGAGAGATTTATTTTGTCAGGGAATTGTGCCGTGAAAATGCGTGAATCACAGTATGTTATGTGGTTATTAAAATGACTGCGGCTAACTTTAATAAATATCTGTTTTTTCGGTGTGGTCGGCATTTCAGTTGCACTTGTTTACAGGTGAACAGTGCAATTTGAAAGGAAGGAAGATGTACATAAGTACATTTAAAAAAATACTCCTGTTTTTTTTGATTCTACTGATTTTTGTAGTATTGTTTGGAAAAATTTCTGTAGCGGCATCAAATGCTGGTAATACGGCTGCTGATTTTCTCTTAATTGGTGTTGATGCAAGAGCTGCTGGTATGGGTGGAGCATATAGTGCTGTCAGTGAAGGCGCTAGTGCTACTTACTGGAATCCAGCTGGACTTGCCTCAGTTGAGAGTAGCGAAGTTATCTTTGGGCATTTTGCATGGTATCAGGGCATTAATATGGAGCATGGTTCTCTCGCTTTGAAACTTAGTGACAGGGCAACTATAGCAACCTCAATCAGCTATCTTGACTACGGTACCATTGACGCTCGAAATGTCAATGGTGTATCCATTGGCGAGATTAGTGCTTATGATTTTTGTGGTGGAATATCTTTAGGGTATGCTTTGTCATCAAACATTAGCGTTGGCCTTACGGGAAAGTTTATCAATCAGAAACTCGATGATCTAAACGGTTCAACTTATGCCTTTGATTTTGGCAGTAAATATCAACAGGATAGATTCTCTTTGGTTGCTGTGTTTACTAATTTGGGGCCGGAACAGCAGTTTGGTGCTGTCAGTGAGCCTTTGCCATCTGCCGGGCGGTTTGGTGTAGAGGTTCATCCATTGAAAATAGACCTGCTCACTTCGATTGAATTCGAAAAGCGGTTTTATGGTGGAAGTGTTATTCGCAACGGATTCGAGTTCGGGTTCTCAGACCAGTATTTTATCCGCGGAGGATATAACTACTATCCAAATCAGGACAACCGTTCTTTTGGTACTGGTTTTTCCTTCGGAGCTGGAGTTTGCTTTGATAGAGTTCAGTTGGATTACGCATATACACCGGATGAACACTACTCGTCAGAAGAACTACATCGCTTTTCCCTGATCTTGAAAATCTCTGACTGATATCCTGTTTTGTCCTCGATTAGTCAGTGAACATCAAATTTAAGACCGACTTTCAATTCCGTAATAGTTTTTTTACTTTGCAACTAATTGCATTTTATATGCTTTTGTGGACAGTGTTATAGCCTCTTACACAGATTTGTGTAAAATCAAGGGCATTGATTTTGCCGTATGCTCCTTTTTGTGTTGTTGTAACATATTGAACAGCATGTAGTTGAATATCTTTAGTTATTAATCTGTTTAAACAGTTCCTATTGGGGTCTTTTGGCAATTCTTTTGCTTCATTGCACAATGTAGAAAAATTTGTATTAATAGTTATTATGAGTTTTACCAATTAATGGACAACGATATTAACAACTCAGCAAATCAGGAAAACGGTGATACTGTAACTTTTTCCCAAACGCAGCTTAATTATGGTGTGGCTGTTAGTGTGCCAGCTGCTCGCGCTGAGACAACTGCGGCAGGAGGTATGACTTTTGCCGAACAACTTCGATATTTCTCTTGCGAGTATATTCATGGGTTGTTATTTGTAGCATTGTCGATTATCTTCGCTCTTGCAATACCAGTAGTTATAACCAGACCTGAAAGGGTTAAGGCTATGATCGGTAAGTTCTTTAAGAGAGGGCTGGATATTATCGGGGCGTCGATTGGAATACTATTATCCTTTCCTATATTTATTATAGTTGCGGCTATGGTTAAGTTTGACTCCCGTGGTTCGGTTTTTTATACACAGATACGAGTTGGAAAGAATCGCCGCAAAAGGAATCGACGATATCATCAGAGAAGTGAAGTTGAGGAATATCGTAGCAGGGAACGTCGGCGTGACAACGTCATGGGTCGTCCATTCAAAGTGATTAAGTTCCGCACTATGGTTAATGATGCTGAGAAGAAAAGTGGACCTGTATGGGCTACTAAAGATGACCAGCGTATTACGAAAGTTGGTAAGTTTCTGCGCAAAACTCGTCTGGATGAGTTTCCTCAATTTATCAATGTTCTCAGAGGGGATATGTCATTGGTGGGACCGCGACCGGAACGTCCCAACTTCGTAGCAGATTTGTCGACCAAGGTTGACAATTATTCCAGCCGTCTGGGTGTCAAACCCGGTTTAACCGGGCTGGCACAGGTTGAAACTGGATATGATGCGGATTTGGATTCCGTGACTCGAAAAGTTGACCTGGATCTTGAGTATATTAATAATTGGTCATTCTGGACAGACCTCAAGATACTCATGAGAACTGTAATAGTGGTTCTAACCGGTCGAGGAGCTTGTTGAAAGTAGATAAGGAAATCATATCAAGAAAATATTAAGGTCGCAATATTCGTATTGCGGCTTTTTGATTTTAGGCTTGTCTTAAATTAACCTTTGTAGTACATTTGTCGATAAATCAGCATAGGTTAATAAACTTATTTATTCGAAGGTATTTATGACGCTAAAAAGGACTTTAGCGACTGTTGTTTTTATATTGTTATTATCGACGTCGTCGAGGGGGCAATCAACAACTCAGGGTGATTTAACGGTTCGATCCAATCCACCCGGCGCTCAAGTCATTCTTTCTGGAGATGTTACAGTCTCTGGTGTAACACCGGCTCGATTTAGACATCTTCTGATTGGTGATTACAAACTTACCGTTACAAAATATGGCTATGAAGGATATAACACTCGTCTTGTACTTGATCCGAGCAAACAACAGGCAGTAGATGTAACTCTCCCCGCCAAAACTCGTTTTAAGGCATTAGCCCGTTCACTTTTTATCCCCGGATGGGGGCAAAGGTACACTGAGCAGAATAAGAAATCTTTCCTTTTGGCCACTTTAACAGTGGGAGCGGGGATAAGTTATTACTTCGCTGACAGACGGTTCGATAATAAGAATGATTACTTCGAAGATAGGTTGCATGAATACGATTCTGTGGCTGTTCATGGAAACATTGCCGAATTACGTGGTTTGAAGCATGAATTGGATGTTGCTCAGGATGAAGCTTATAGCGCAGAAAATGTCAGACGTGCAACTATTGGAGCTATTGCGGCAGTTTGGGTTATCAATATTGTTGATGTTTTGTTTTTCTTTCCCGAAGAGCGCGGCAGCTTTTCGGTAAAAGGTTTGACACTTAAACCCACTACCGATAATGGCATGGTGGGATTAGCAATTACTACTGAGTTTTAGGTGAACTGATGAATATAAAGCGAATCATTATTGCTTCACTGATAATGCTGCTGGCTGTTATCGGGGCTTGCGATAGAGAAATCGACTCACGGGATCCTGTACGCTCAGTGCCGCAGGACGGACCTGTACCAAACAATTTGGTAGTTTTTGTAAACAACCAATCTATCACCATTAGTTGGGATATTAGTGATGCTTCTGATGTTGGTAAATACCATATTTATGTAGCGACAGAGCCAGAGGGAAGTGATGATTTTGATTTCGTTCTCCATGATTCTACAACATCGATAACCATTCAACTAAACCAACTCACTATAAATAAACGCTACTATTTCCGGGTAGCGGCAGTGTCAAAATTGGGGTTAGAGTGGAAACAATCTGAGGTTGTGGATGCTCTGTTCACTTATCTTTCGATAGATGTTGAGCATGGGAAGGATCGTATAAACAGCCGTTCGGTTAGAGTTCAGATAAATGCCCCAACCCAGACCTCGCATATTATGCTTTCGGAAGATAGCACTTTTACATACGAAGACTGGATTCCATATTCTGGGACAACGACCAATTTTGAGTTGTCCGATAGTGATGGAGTCAAATGGGTATATGCCCGGTTGCAGTTTGACGATGGGTCGCTAACCAATATCCTGAGCGACTCTATTATTCTTGATACTCGTGCTGTTATTGACAGTGTCTTTTTTGATACTCCGGATAACGGCAATTATTTTGTGATTGGGGATACGATTATTTTTGGCGTTGCGACCGGCGAAACCGGGGGAGAGGCGAGTGTTACTTTTGGCGGCGTCCAGTCAGGTGCAATTGATATGTATGATGATGGTACCGAAGCTGATTCCATTGCCGATGATGGTATTTACTATGGTGTTTGGGTTGTCCCGACATCATTTACCCTGGATCGCGGAGAGGTTACTGGTCATTTTACCGATGAAGCCGGCAACAATGCCAACGATTATACTTCATCTGAATTATTAACTATATTCACATCTCCTCAGGCTGTAACGTTGTCAGCTGAAGCCTTGTCAACACATCAAATCAATCTGAGCTGGACACAGACGAATAGCAGCACTGAAAACTTTAATTCATATCGTATCTATCGCAGTAAATCATCGACAGTATCGGAATCATCTACTTTGGACACGATGTTTACTACTATTAGTACTACCAGTTATATTGATATCCTTCTTGACGACAATACAACTTACTTCTATCGTATTTATGTTGATGACAAGTCAGGGCTGAGTACTGCCTCGGAGATAGTTAATGCAACGACATTTGTCAATACTCCTCCAGAGACAGTAGATCTGTTCGTTGTTGATAATGGCGATTCGACTAGCGTTGATTTGGCATGGATCGAAAGCAATGAAGAGTATTTTGAGTCGTATCGTATATTCCGCTCTGAAAGCGCTGGGACATCTGAACCTGCTCTTGGGCAATTCACTACTCTCGTATGGAAAGGGGATAATATCAACACGGTTCAGAGTAACGGAATTAACCTGCCGGAAGTTGAGAATTCCAACACCAATTGGTATTTTGTTGTCTATATCTACGATAAACATGGCGAGTCAACAGCCAGTAATGTAGTAAGTGTGCCAGCTCCGGTTACACCACCACCAGAGGAATAGCTGCTAATGAGTATTTTAGCTGGTATCAATCGACTAATCGAGATATTCATCGATGTGTTAAAGCAAGTAGGCAGAGGACGCATCTGGTTGTGGTTGTTTCTATATTTCGTTTTGCAATGGTTAATTCTTGAGGCTCATCAAGAGTTTACATCACCATATCTATATGATTTTATTTCCACCTGGACTGGTATTTTTGGTGAGAAACAGGCTACTGGCTTTATGCATTATCCGGGGCATTTCTTGTTGTTGCCATATTTCTTTGAGTGGGCAAGGTTGTTCTTTGGTCTTATAGTTGAGGGACTGGTTCTTGGAGCGGTGTCACTGTTATTTTATGAGAGTTTTGTTCAAGTATCGAGAGAAGACCGCTTCCGATTTCGGCAGTTGCTGCCATGCTGGATTCACTTGGTATTAGCCTATATCATCCTTAACGGGATATTGATGGTGTTTAGCTTCAGTCTTCCTAATCTGCTGGCGGATATGATACGCTACTCTCCTCGAAGGATTGCATTTTTTGAATGGATATTGTTGCCATCGTTGTATACTATTGTGATAGCAATGTTGTTGGCGGTAGTTCCATCGATTGTTATCTACCGTGATAATATCATTCAGGCACTTGGGCGTTCGTTGCGTTTGTTTATTCACAACCCGATTACCTGTCTTGTAATCTCAGTTGTGGTGCTGGTAGGACCAATTGTGATATCTAATATATCCAGTGACCCAACAAGCATTGTTGAGAACTTCAAGCCAGAGCTTGTTTACTGGGTTCTGGTTGTGGGATTGGCTATCGGCGTTATTGTGAATTTTATCTGGATGGGAACTGCTGTCCGACTACTTGTATCCGAAGAAAGAAAATAACTGTTAACGGTGATATAGATTATTCTCTAACGTAGTTACCGGGCTGTCTTTCTTGAGACGTTGTACACTTTCTTCTGTTAAATTGTTATTTCGAAATAATGACTGCAGGGTTGATGAATTCTTTCAATGTTAAATCTGTATGGGTTTTCATTATCAATTTGTCTTTTAGTGTTGAACCAGACACTTCAGCAAATTTTGGAAGAAACTGCGATTAGAAACATTTTGTAAGCCCTCATTGCTTCAATCTGGAACGTTTTTTGGAAGAGATAATATCTTTTACTAATTGCACCGACCTTTGTGAACTTATAGAAAAAATAAATTGAAGAACAATCGATATTGATGATATTTTTTGTGGGAATAACGTTTTTTCAACTATAAGAATCGTCCTTTTCGCCGATAGTATGAATATATCATAAAGGATATAGTCGCAAATGAAGAATATCTTATTAGTTGATGACGACAAAGAACTTTCGCAATCGCTGGCAAATTTATTTGACAGTGACAGGTTTGACTTCCAGTTCCTGGAGGACGGTGATAAAGTAAGCCAGGTGGTTGAGGAGAGCAATGACTTGGATCTGGTCATGCTTGATGTGAATCTGCCGAGTCTTTCCGGTTTGGAAGTGCTTAAACAGATAAAGAAAGTCAGGAACGAACTGCCGGTTATTGTGATTTCTGGTTTTGTTTCGACGGAGAGCGCTATTGAAGCAATGCGAGAAGGTGCATTTGAATACCTCACCAAACCGTTTGAGATAGACAAGCTTATTACTACTGTCAGCAAAGCCTGTGGTTATCACTTTAGCGGGAAAGCAATAGAGCACTCTCATTCTGACAAAGAGGAAAATGTCGAGCGTGCTAATGAGATTATTGGTCGTTCACCTGAGATTGTTGAAATTGCTAAATTAATTGGTCAGGTAGCCAAAGCTGGTGCTGCTGTTCTTGTATTTGGCGAGTCCGGAACAGGTAAAGAATTGGTGGCACGTGCTATTCATCGAAACTCAAATCGTCGTTCGAAAGAATTCCTGTCGGTAAATTGTGCGGCTCTACATGAAACACTTCTCGAATCAGAGCTTTTTGGTCACGAGAAAGGTGCTTTTACAGGAGCGTATTTCAAGCGGATTGGGAAGTTTGAGCAAGCTAATAAGGGTACACTTTTCCTTGATGAAATCGGTGATATGTCGATGCTTACTCAATCGAAACTTCTGCGTGTACTTCAGGAGAAAAAGTTTGAGCGCGTTGGCGGAAATGTTAGTATTGATGCTGATGTCCGAATTGTGGCTGCTACCAATAAGTCGTTAGTGCAGGCTATGAAAGAAGGCTCATTTCGGGTTGATCTTTTCTACCGCTTAAAAGTTTTCTCTATCTTCATTCCTTCTTTGAGAGAACGTAAAAGCGATATTCCGATACTGGCTAACCATTTTATCAAGAAATATTCTGCTCAGATGAATGAGCGAGAGAAGATTATTTCTAAGAAGGCTATGAAGATGCTCGCTCAACATCAGTGGCCGGGCAATGTACGTGAGCTTGAAAACAATATCCATACTGCACTGGTGATGTCAAAAAGCGATGTTTTGCATCCGGAAGATTTTCCTGTCCTGTCCGAGAGTAATGATGAAGAGAAGATTAACCTCGATGATTTGGGGGAGGATTATACTGATGCTTTTAGAAAAATTGTTGAACCCATTATGCCCAGATTGATTGTTAACTCACCCGGACAGATATTTCATTTCCTCGAATCATCGTTTGAGCGTGCTGTTATCTCATCATGTATGCGACATTTCAACGGTAATCAAGTAAAGACCTCAGAAGCTTTGGGTATTTCCCGCAATACTCTTCGTGATCGTATTTCTCGGTACGAAATCTATTAGTAATAATCATTCTTTAACCCATTATATAACTATTTATTCATTTACGCAGCTACTATGAACTGTGTATATTCTACCTATGAAACTTTGCCATTTTGCTGATAGCCATCTTGATGCCGGAGCCAGTCACCCTCGACGTGGAAAGAGCGGTCTTACGCTGCGTCAGGAGGATATTGTTAATGCCTTTGTAGAGGCGATAGACCGTATTATTGATATTAAGCCAGATTTATGTCTCCATTCCGGGGATCTATTTGATAGAGTTCGTCCTACTAATAGAATTATGGCTATCGCCGCCGAGCAGCTTCACCGTCTCGCTGAGCAGAATGGGATTCCGACAGTAATTATCAGTGGTAACCATGATGCCCCCAAACAGCAATATCAGGGAGCGGCTCTGGATGTGTTTAGGAAAATCAAAAACCTGTATGTGGTTTCCAGTGGACATCTTGAGACAATTATGATTGGAGAAACTTGTATCCATGCCGTTCCACATTGTCTTACAGGTGAGTTGCTCCAGCAGGAATTGGACAAGTGCCTTCCTGATAGTTCAGCACAATTTAATATCCTGATGGCTCACGGTGTAGCGGCTGGGATGCCTGAGTTTTCAATGATTGACCTTGGGGAACAGGAGTTGCCGCTAAGAAAATTTGAGGGTTTTGATTATGTAGCCCTCGGTCATTTTCACAACTATTGCAAGGTAACCTCACGTGCGTGGTATTGTGGATCGACTGAGCGATTGTCGCAGTCGGAACGCGAAGTTGACAAGGGATTTCTTGAGGTAGATTTAGAACCGTTTAATGTAACGTTCCACAAAGTGAATTGTAGAGATATGGTTGATATTCAGACAATCAACGCAACTGGTAAGCGGGGGGACCAGTTGGCTACTATAATCAGGGAAAGAGTTGAGGCGGTTGCCAGCTCTGATAAGATTGTCCGAGTCCGCGTTGAAGGGGTATCTGAAGAAACACTTAAGACCATGCCAACTGATATTATTTCAAATCTCAAGCAGGAATCGTTTTCTCTGGATATTAACTTTCAAAAAGCAACCGATGACGCAGAAGAACAACCATTTGGACGAACTGCCATTGGCAGGCTCGACTTATCATTTTTGGAGTTTCTTGAGGTGGCTGATCTTAGAGGTTTTGACAGAGAACGGTTAAAGACCGAGGCATTGAAATATCTTGGTTCGGAAGAGTAGCGATAGTTCTATTAAATCAGTTGCCTGCCACCTATAGATTTTATAGCTTTCTTCTAAAAAATAAGGAGTACAATTATGAAACTGAAGTACATAGCTGACAATCCCGCCAATTGTGATGTTGACAGTGTAGTGATATTCGTTACCGAATTTGAAAAACTCACTGACAAGACTTTGCGAGAATTGAATACAGCTTCCAACTCAGCCGTTGAAACACTTCTGGAGTCAGGCGAGTTTGCAGGCAAAGAGGGGCAAGTATCTACGATTATGCATCCTGCAGGTTATAAGGCTCGTCGCGTTATCCTTGTGGGATTAGGCTCAGGTGAAGAAATTCATTCAGATAATTATCGTCTCGCTGGTGGATATTTGTCGAAGGTTACTGGGTTGAAGAAGTCTATCTCAGCAGCGTTTTATTTCGGTAAAGCTGAAAATGGTGCATTCTACCAAGGCGCTATTGAAGGTTATCTTCTTGGAGGATTTAAGCAGCGAGAATTCAAAACTGGTGAGGATGCTCTGAATGATAGTAAACTTCAAACTATCAGCTTTGTGATAGACAATAAGAGCCTTTTGAATCGATTGGAAAAAGCTGTTTCTCGAGGGAAAATCATTGCTGAAGGACAGAATATGGTGCGGAGCTTGGCTAACACACCATCAAACCATCTAACCCCTAAGATGCTGGCTGCTTTGGCGCGGAAATTAGCGCGGAAGTATAACATAAAAAGCAAGATTCTAGACCAGAAAGCTATTACACGCGAAAAGATGGGTGCATTACTGGCGGTATCCAGTGGATCTGAGGAACCTCCAAGATTCATTGTTCTTGAATACTCCGGAGGTCAATCGGGGCAAAAGCCTATTGTGTTATTGGGTAAGGGTGTCACTTTTGATGCTGGGGGTATTTCTCTCAAGGTGCCTTTATTAATGCACGAAATGCGGGGCGATATGGCAGGTGCTGCTACAGTAATGATGACTATTGTAGTTGCTGCTCGTTTGAAACTGCCGATTAATATCGTAGCGTTAATGCCCGCTACCGAAAATCTTCCATCCGGCTCGGCGGTCAAACCGGGAGATGTTGTTACTTCAAGAAAGGGTTTAACTATAGAAATTATCAACACCGATGCCGAGGGGCGTTTGATATTGGCTGATGGGCTTGATTTTGCCAATACTTTCAATCCACAAGCGGTTTTTGATATTGCCACTCTAACCGGTGCGGCGCAATATATTCTTGGTTATGCCGGTGCTCTGGTGTTGGGAAACAATGATAAACTGATACAACGGATGAAGGATGCTTCTGACGTTACGTCCGAACGAGTATGGCAGCTCCCAATCTGGGATCATCACCGCGATCAGATGAAATCATCGTTGGCTGATTTGGTTAATTCAGGAGGGAAATATGCCGGCACTATTACTGCAACAGCATTTCTCGAAAGATTTATAGGCAACTGGCCATGGATTCATATTGATATCGCTTCTGTTGATCAAGAGCCAAAGGGTAAACCGTATATGCCAAAAGGAACCACTGGTTTTGGCCTCCGCCTACTTGTAGAGACCCTTTCAAACTGGAAAAAGTTGTAGTGGTGAGCTAACAATTGCCAGAAAAAAAGCCGCCCTGAAACGGACGGCTTTTACATTTATTTCTATCTCAGGATTTTTACTTCGGGGTTGATTTAGACCATGCGGGAAACTTATCCAAGCCCGGGCCGGTCAATCTGCGAGCACCATTACCTGTAATGTCGCAAATCCAAACCGAACCATCAGTAGTCGAGAATGTTAACCACTTGGAATCGGGAGAGAATGATGGCGCTACTGTGTATAAATAAGCTCCTACTGGAGGGGTAAAGACAAGATAATGTTCACTCAAATCCTGGTTGGCGATATACAGTCCGCCGTCGTCAATGCTGTTATTAATGTAAGCCAGCCATTTCCCATCAGATGACCATGCAGGTGCTACTAATTGAGAGTTTTCCTGAGCACGGGCACGTATTGTATCTATAGGTACCATAAAGTTGTCTTTGTCAATGAGAGCAAATCCAACAGGGCGTCTTTTGTAAATAGTTACCGTCGCAATTTCATTACTTGGACTAAGCGATGGACTTGTTAGGAAATCATCACCAAAATTCTGCCAGTCCTTGCGAAGGACTTGGAGATTTTCACCTTTCGGTCCCATTGTACATATTTGGTAGTTTGGCTCCAGCGCATTGATGATGTTAGCATTCATGTCTTTGCAAAAGATGATTGTCTTGCCGTCGGCTGACCACTCTGGTCCACGGCTTCCAAGATTGTCGGTAAGGCGTGTCCACCACATTTTGTTGTTGGCATAAGCTGAATCCAGCCAGGCTACAAAGATGTCGTATACTTTGTGCATACCACCTATCGCAGGATCAGGACCATTCAAATTTACCTTACCTGATCTGGTGAATGCAACTTTTTTCCCATCTGCCGACCAACTCAGGCGACCATCGGCATTGTTGGCCTCGCATATCATATTCTGGTTTCTACCATCAGAATCCATTGCCCAAATGTTTCCATTGCGGATAAAGGCAATTTGTCCTTCCGGAGCAGGGATTGTACCAGCTTTGTCCACTGGAAGCTTTTCGGCTCCAAGTGCTAATATCGGTAACAAAACCAGCCCAATGATTAAGAGTGTTAATTTATTCATGTAGAAATTAACTCCATTTACAGACTTTCGTCTTCGTTTTATATTATCTAACACAGTCAAAAATATACACAAGAAATCTTGTGTCAACTCTATTGAATCTTTTTACAACCTTAACGGGTCAATAGATTCACTCTTTGTTACAACTTAATTGCCAGTGTACTTTCCAATCAACAATAAAGCCACTGAAAATTATTACTGGAATCACCTTCTGAGTTTAGAATAATTGTCAGACTTATGGTTCTTTCAGAATTCATTGACTAATATAGCTTTATGAGATTATCGGAAGCAGGAGTTTTTCCTTGATTTGTCTTTGAGAAAAATCTGCATCTCAAAAAAAGGGCGAGCCTCAAAAGACACGCCCTGATAGTTCTGTTTCGTTAGGACTACTCTTTTTCTTGCGAGTAATCCAGCCCAGCCAATTGTGAATACAGCCGCCAGCGGCGATCGCAATCTTTTTGGCTAAGCTCGATCAACATTTTAGCTCGTTCTGGATCCTTAGCCTTCAAAGTGCGGAAGCGGTTTTCTGAGTATGCATACTCGCTGAAAGGAATACTTGGTTGCTTACTGTCAATCTTAAGCGGATTCTTTCCTTGCTTAATGAGATCAGGATTGTAGCGATATAAGAGCCAAGCACCTGATTTAATCGCTTTATCATCTTGTTCGAGTCCTTTGGCCATATCAATTCCGTGGGCGATGCAGTGACTGTAGCAGATTAGCAGAGAGGGACCGTCGTAGTTCTCAGCTTCCATCATTGCTTTGACTGTTTGGTTGTTGCTGGCGCCAATAGCAACTTGTGCTACATAGACACTACCGTAAGACATCATCATCATTCCGAGGTCTTTCTTGGCCAGTGGTTTTCCAGCAAAAGCGAATTTGGCTGTTGATGCTCGAGGTGTTGCTTTAGACATTTGGCCACCAGTGTTTGAATACACTTCTGTGTCAAGCACAAGAAGGTTTATATTTCGACCGGACGCAAGCACATGGTCAAGACCACCAAAGCCGATATCATACGCCCAGCCGTCTCCTCCGATACCCCAGACAGACTTTTTGACGAGGTAATCGGCAACGTTTTTGAGAGCTATGGTACTATCATTTGCAGGGAGCGATTCAAGCTTTTGCTTCAAAGCCGCAACCCGCTTGCGCTGTTCCTCAATACCTTTCTGGGCACTCTGGTCCGCATTGTTTAGCTCATCGTACATCTCAGGGACAAGTTCCTTTGTGAGCCCAAGTGCGTATTTATTGAGTTGATCTACGGTTAGCCGCATCCCCATGCCAAATTCAGCAGTATCTTCAAACAAAGAGTTGGACCAGGCTGGCCCGAGACCGTCAGCTCGTTTGGAATATGGCGTTGTTGGCAAGTTACCGCCATAGATAGAGCTGCATCCGGTGGCATTTGCGCACAGGGCGCGATCACCGAACAACTGTGTCATAAGTTTGATATATGGTGTCTCACCACATCCGGGACAGGCGCCAGAAAATTCAAATAGCGGTCTCATGAATTGAGATCCTTTAACTGTCCCGATTTTGAATAGATCCTGATTGGGTTCCGGTAACTTGTTGACAAAGAAGTCCCAGTTTTTCTTTTCCTGTTCACGCAGTGGTGGTTGCGGAGCCATCTCGATAGCTTTGCGCCCTGTTTTATTACCATCTGCATCTTTTACATCTACCGGACAAGCATGGATACAGCTCTCACATCCAGTACAATCCTCTGGCGCTACTTGAAGTGAATACAACAAGCCTTTGTAAGCTTTAGTCTTAGCATCGACATATTTGAATTCTGGGGGAGCGTCCGCCACATCTTTCTTTTCGAAGATTTTTGGACGAATAGCTGCGTGGGGACAGACGATAGAGCAGATATTGCACTGGATGCATGTCTCAGAATCCCACACTGGGATGTCCACTGCAACATTACGTTTTTCGTACTGTGTTGTGCCAGTCATATAGGTGCCATCATCAGGGAAAGCTGAAACAGGAAGATCGTCGCCACGCCCTGCAATAATTTCTGCAGTGACCGATTTTACAAATTCGGGAGAGTCTTCTGGTACGATTGGAGGCATAGTGATCTGGCTTGTTACCTTATTGGGATAGTTTACTTTTTTGAGAGCATCAACAGCCGCATCGACAGCCGCGAAATTCATATTGACAACTTTCTCACCTTTTCCGCCATACGTTTTAACAATTGCATCCTTAATTGCTTTGATAGCACTCTCTTTTGGAAGGATATTAGAAATCAGGAAGAAAGCAGTTTGCATTATCATGTTAATTCGAGAGCCAAGTTCCAGTTTCTTTGCTAAAGCTATCCCGTCGATTACGTAAAAATTGGCTTTTTTGTCGATAATTTGTTGCTGAACTTCTTTAGGAATATTGTCCCAGATTTCCTCTGGACCAAACTGTGCGTTTAACAGGAATGTGCCACCCTCTATCAGTTTACCAACCATGTTGTATTTCTCGAGAAATGAGAAATTATGACAGGCAACAAACTGTGCGTTGGTTATCAGGTATGGTTTCCGAATCAGTTCCTTACCGAAGCGAACATGCGAAACAGTAATCGCTCCGGCTTTTTTGGAGTCATAGACGAAATATCCCTGTGCATAATTTTCAGTATTCTGGCCGATGATCTTAATTGAGTTCTTGTTAGCTCCAACTGTGCCATCAGCGCCTAAACCAAAGAATAGTCCACGGAAGTTTTCTCCTTCCAAATCAAAAGACAGATCCGGGTCGAGTGATGTCATAGTTACATCATCTTTGATGCCGACAGTGAAGTGGTTTTTGGGGGTGTCCTTTTTCAAGTTGTCAAAGATGGCTTTGACCATCGGGGGATTGAACTCATTTGAACTCAGACCATAACGACCACCAACGATAGTTGGATATTCCTTAAAGGGTGCAATACCTGTTTCAAGAGCTTCTGTTGCTGCAGATTGTACATCGATGTACATCGGCTCACCAATTGCACCAGGTTCCTTGGTCCTATCCATAACGGCAATTTTCCTTACCGTAGCAGGCAATGCTTTCATAAGAGCTTCTATTGAAAATGGGCGATACAGACGAACTTTTATAACCCCAACTTTTTCACCTTTGTCTACTAGAGCATCAACTGATTCATGAACGACCTCTGAACCGGTTCCCATGATTATTATTACACGTTCTGCTTCAGGATGGCCGATATAGTCAAACAAGTGGTATTCACGTCCAACGATGGAGGCAAACTTGTCCATAGCTTTTTGGACAATCTCAGGAGTTTTTGTATAGTATTTGTTTATCGCTTCACGATGCTGGAAGAAAACATCGGGGTTTTGCGAAGTTCCCTTTATAGTTGGATTGTCAGGGGAAAGAGCTCTCTGACGCTGGGCTACAATAAATTCAGACGGAAGCATATCACGCATGTCATCCAAACTAAGTTCCTCTACCTTTTGTACTTCGTGAGAAGTACGGAAACCATCAAAGAAATGTACAAATGGTATCCGACTTTCTAGTGATGCGCGCTGTGCGATCAATGCCATGTCCATAACTTCCTGAACTGAACCAGACGGAATAAGTCCGAATCCAGTACTACGAACCGCCATCACATCGCTGTGATCACCGAAAATGGACAGAGCGTGAGTGGCGACTGAGCGCGCCGAAACATGAAACACTGTTGGTGTTAACTCGCCGGCTATCTTAAACATATTGGGGATCATAAGGAGCAAGCCTTGAGAGGCAGTGAAAGTTGTGGTTAGGGCTCCTGAAGTAAGGGCTCCGTGAACAGCGCCTGATGCACCCCCTTCTGATTGCATCTCAACTACATCAGGGATTGCCCCCAATATATTTGTTTTTCCTTCTGCCGATCTAGCGTCAGCTATTTCTCCCATAACTGATGATGGAGTAATGGGATATATAGCTATCACTTCGTTAGTGGCATGGCCAACGTAAGCTGCAGCTGAATTCCCATCGATTGTTATCATTGGCCTTTGCCTATTATTCGTATTTATTTTTTTGTCAGTAGTCTGCGCTAAAGCTTCTTCATTCATTTCTAATCTCCTATTAAAAATATCATATTAGTATTATAGATTAATATCGGGATTTAATCAAACTTTGAAAGTGTAATTTTCTGCTGGTTTTGATATTTCCCGTTTTTTTCTTTGTAGGATTTAATGCAGTCCTCCGCTGTTTCAAGAAAGAGTAGTTGAGCGATGCCTTCGTTGGCATATACTCGTACTGGAATTGGTGAGGTGTTGGCCAGAGAAATAGTTGCGAAACCTTCCCATTCAGGTTCAAATGGGGTAACGTTAGCAACAACACCACATCGTGCATAAGTTGATTTACCTGTGCAAATTGTTATGACTGAACGTGGAATTCTAAAATACTCCAGCGACCTGCCAAGAATGAAGGAATTTGCTGGGATTAATATGGATTCAGCAGTAACGGATGAGAAAAAATTACTATTGTCAACTTTTGGGTCAAGTTCCGACAGATCTTTGGTGATTGGAATTTTGAATTCGTCCGAAAGCCGAAAGTCATAACCATAACTTGAGACTCCAAAGCTGATTCCGGATTTCACTTGGTCAGCAGAAAATGGTTCGATCATACGCTCAGATTGAGCCATTTTAATTATCCAACCGTCTGATTTGACCGCCATTATGTCAATACTCCTTCAAAATTGCATTTTCATAGGCGAAGATAATAGGAAAAGGACAATCTGTAAACAGAAATATGAACTAAAACATGGACCAAGGGGAGAAATGATTATACTAATAATACAATTTACAACAGCAGTTGACTTTCAATGTCAAATAGTTAATTTGGGAGCTAAATTGAGTAGTTTTTTTGCTCATTGACAGTGAGGAAGGTATGACAAATCATAAAAAAAAACAAAAGAAGGGGTTTCTGATTGTCTATACCGGCGACGGTAAAGGTAAAACAACCTCTGCTCTAGGGGTGTGCGTACGTGCTGTTGGACATGATTGGAAAATATGTGTCATACAGTTTGTCAAGGGAACCTGGAAATATGGTGAACGTAAAGGACTAAAGCAACTTGGACCGCTTGTTGAACTGCATATAGTAGGTGAGGGGTGTGTGGGCATTATGAATGACAGAAAGGATTTTGAGGAACACCGACAAGCAGCAAAAGAAGGAGTTAAGCTTGCCATCGAGAAGGTTCGTTCAGACTCCTATGATCTTGTTATCCTTGATGAACTTAATGTGGCAGTTGATCTTGGATTGGTGACTGACGAGGAAGTCGAGGAAATCCTTGAGGTTCGGAATGATAGATTACACATGATTATTACCGGACGAAATGCCAGAAGTTGGTTGGTCGAAAAAGCTGATCTGGTTACAGAGATGAAAGAAATCAAGCATCCCTTCCAAAAAGGTATCCAAGCGAGAAAGGGTATTGATTGGTAGAGATATTTTCTTATGAAAAAAGTGAACAAATACTACTGACTTTGGTTAGATGTTTTATATGACATGCACAAATTGAAGCAGAAAATATACCAATAGAGGTATGACAAATGACTGAAGAGAAGAAATACGACATAGTTATCGTAGGAGCAGGTCCTGGAGGATTGACTGCTGGGTTATATGGGGCTAGAGCAAATCGCAAGGTTATATGTTTAGAGAAATACCAGCCGGGAGGGCAAATTGCCAACACTGATGAAGTTGAGGATTACCCGGGTTTTGAACACATTTCGGGATACGAATTAGCACAAAAGATGGCGAACCACGCTATGAAGTTTGGGCTTGAAGTAGGCTCTGAGGAAGTTGAGGAGATTACTGTTGATGGTGACGACCGTGTGGTACGTTGTGCTTCGGGTAAAATATACCGAGCCAAAGCTGTGATTCTGTCAACTGGAGGTTCGCCGGTTTATCTTCGTGTTCCAGGTGAGAAAGAATATTCTGGACGTGGTGTTTCCTATTGTGCTATCTGTGATGGCGCTTTTTTCCGCAATCAGGTTATCGCTGTGGTTGGAGGGGGAGATGCCGCAGTTGAAGAAGCAATGTTCCTTACGAAGTTCGGCTCCAAGGTATGTATTATCCATAGGCGTGATCAACTTCGAGCTCAAAGAGTCATTCAACAACGAGCTTTCGATAACGAAAAGATAGAGATTATTTGGGACTCGGTTGTGGAATCTATCAATGGAGATGATAAGAAAGTAACTAATCTTTCTCTGAAAAATGTCAAAAAGGGAGACAAGTTCACTCTTGATGTTGGGGCTGTATTTGTGTTCGTTGGTTTCCATCCAAATTCAGACATTACGTCTGAAGATTTACGCAAAGATCAAAATGGTTACATATTAACAAATGAGAATATGGAGACCTCAATCCCTGGTATTTACGCATGTGGCGATGTAAGGGCTCAATTGGTACGTCAGATTACCAATGCTGTCGGCGATGGTACGACGGCGGCAATGGCGGCAGATAAGCGGTTGGAAGAACTTGAGAGTTAGAGAAATATAGGTTTTCACTCGCAGATTTTTCTTTCAGGAATACTTCTGTTTATATCTGTCAATTGAACAGCACAATTTTTCGAAGAGGGGGAACTTATATCTGTTGGTTGATTGGTGACATTCTTTTTATCTATGCGCAAATCATTGCCTATTATATGACAGGATTTGCAATGATGTCCATTGCTTTCTCTGGTCGTTTCTTTTTCCCTTCTGTTTGATTATCATAAGTGAATGGTGTAAAGGTTAATAGATACAGCGTTTTTTTTATGATCTATATTTCTTTTTTGGATGGCATAGTTATTGCGTTAATATTTTGTAACAGATTTGTTCCCAGAAATATATCTGGGAGTGGTGTGCGCTGGATTTCCAGCCACCTGATGTTAGAGTCGGGTATTCCCCCTCCGCCACTCCCAGTTTTTTTATTTACTCTTTGATTTACCGATATGTAGTGATGCGCTGTAACTTATATCTTACTTTTAAAGTCTTACTCATGATTACAAATCTTGCTGACGAAGTTTTCTAAGAGATATATTTGAAAAGGAATATTTCTGTAGTGGTCTCTACTATTGGAAAAGATAATTAGAGGTTGCTGAATAAAGTA
>JAYEIF010000192.1:0-9851 GCA_034659895.1 Candidatus Zixiibacteriota bacterium | reverse complement strand
AGTATCCCCGGCAATGATGGCACTAAGTTTATCGCCGACGGCTTTTCTTTTACCGTGTCGCCGGATGCCACAGAAGGCTACCTCGCTTCCTTTGATTTATCTGTTACCGGTACCAACCGCGACACATGGACAGGAGAATTCTCGCTTGAGATTCATCGTCCCAATGTAAGTTACCTGACAGTAGCCGTAACTGATATTGGTAATGGCAATGGCGTCCTCGACCCCGGTGAAACAGCCGAACTTGTTGTCTCTTTATCAAACTCAGGCAGTGGCCAAGCCACCAATACAAGCGCCATTCTATCCGAGACAGACACATGGGTGTCGGTCACTGACGACTACGGAGATTTTGGTACTATCAATGTATTAGGTGGCTCAGCTTCCAATACTGTTGATGTATTTGAAGTTTCGGCTGACGGTTCCTGCACTCCCGGTCACGAGATGACTTTCAATCTCGCTGTCAGCGCCGACAACGGCTACACAGCCAATTTATCATTTGATTTCATCGTCGGTGATCGTATGTCATACTTTGTCGATGACTTCTCTTCCAACAAGGGCTGGACAGGTATTGGCGGTGATGCCGAATGGACAATAGGCCCTGCCACCGGAGGAAGTGGAGAAGACGCCTCAGGTAATCCTGATCCTGCTTTGGATCATACCCCCACTGAAGATAATGGTGTTCTTGGCAATGATTTAACCATCGAAGATGGTGATTACAATGCGAACATCGGAACTACACAATGGATAACATCACCAGTCATTGACTGCGGTGATTTTGCCAGCGTTCAGATGACATTTTATCGTTATCTTGGTGCAGAGTCATCCGACCATGTTTACTTCCAAGTTTATGATGGCTCTGGTTGGATACAATTATTCTATAATTCCTCAACATATAATGAAAGCTCATGGAACGAGCAGTTCTTTGATGTTTCTAGTTATGCCGACGGCAACAATTCATTCCGTGTTCGTTTTGGATTGGGTTCGACCAACAGTTCAAATCAATACTGCGGCTGGAATATCGACGACTTCTCATTGAAGGGTTACGACCAGAGCGGCGGCGTATCGCCATCGCTTGAGATTACCCAAACCGGCCTTTCCGACAGCTTAGTCGAAGGCAGCAACAACGCTCACACTGTGAATGTTTTCAACAACGGTGACGGTGAACTTCGTATCAGCTTTAATTCTCCAGAGAGCTGGATATCCTGCTCTGAAGATATCAACTATGTTATCCCGAGCGGCAACCTTGACTTCCCTGTTACCTTTGATGCTACAGGTCTTGCTCCGGGTGATTACACCGGTAGTCTCTACTTCTCATCTAACGACTTCTCCCAGATGGCGGGCGAACTCTCTCTCACTCTTCATGTGTATGCTCCGATCTGTAACATCCCTGTCAGTTCTGTTGATGCTACCGTTGAACCGGGTAATCAGAAGATTGTGCCGTTGACAATCAACAACGATGGTCCCGGACGATTGACCTACAACATCGGCTGTCAGACATTCGAGCCTAAAATCAGGATTGCCAATCCGGGTCAGATTGCTTCAGAACGCGGAGAGTTGCTTGGTTATCGTTTGAGTGGTGATGACAAAAACGAAGAGTCGCCATTCTTTGCGTCATCAGACAAGAATCATGGCGGTCCTGATATGTATGGTTATTCATGGATTGACTCTGATGATCCAGGCGGTCCAGCTTTTTCATGGGTTGATATCTCAGCTACCGGCACTCTTGTTGAGCTTGGCGATGATGCCTGTTCAGATGCCATTGACATGGGCTTCAACTTCCCGTACTACGAGAATGAGTATTCGCAATTATTCATTGGCTCAAATGGTATCATCACCTTCGGTACTGGCAATTCGTCCCATTCCAACGTTTCTATTCCCAGCAGTATCGCTCCTAATAATCTTATTTCTCTATGGTGGGATGATATTGATCCCGGCGATGGCGGCGCTATTTACTATTACCATGATGTTGCTGGTGGACGGTTCATCGTCAGCTTTGACGCTGTTCCTAATTACCAATATCCTGACGGAACGGGTTCGCTGAATTTCCAAGCTATCTTTTATCCCAATGGTAAGTTTACTATTCAATATGCCACAATGGATCCAGGAAGTGATTCTGAAGGTCTCAGCAGTGCCTCTATTGGTATCGAGAATGCCGTTGGTGATGACGGCCTTGAAGTAGTCTACAACTCTGCCTACATGCACGACAACATGGCAATTGACTTCTCAGTTGTGCGCTGGTTGTGGGTTGAGCCAAGCGGCGGTTTAGTTGAACCATACAGTCAGGCGACTGTTGATGTTCACTTTGACGCCATTGATCTTGAAAATGGCAGTTATACTGGCCAGATGAGCATCACGACAAATGACCCGCTTAATCCGGCATTGGTATTGCCGGTAACTCTTGGTGTGCAAAGTTTCATTTGCGGCGATGTTAATGGCAATGGTGAAGAACCGAATGTTTCGGACATAACTTATTTGGTAACTTACTTATTTAACGGAGGTCCGCCACCACCAGTTCTGGCGGCGGCTGATTGCGATGGAGTTGGCGGTGATGAAGTCAATGTCTCCGATGTAACATATTTAGTAACTTACCTGTTTAATGGAGGTCCACCACCTATCTGCCACTAAAATGCGTGAATTGTCAAGATGATGATATTTATATAGATGCTCCACCCCGATTTAATAATCGGGGTGGTAAGGAGGTATATATGAAAAGGCTACTGATAACAATCGCAATATTAACATTGCTTTTGGTGCCTGTAGCAGTAGCGGATTATCCCGGTTCTGACGCAGTAAATGTTATCGTAGAGGAATCGAACGATACGAGAACAGTTGTGCGGTTCGATATAAATGATTTCTCAAAAGAAGCTGTCCAGATAAATAGTGAAACGTATTTTTCAATTTCATGCGGAAATGAAAATATCCTATTAAATGCTGGCGAGCCAGCTCTCCCCCGCCTTTGTAGAAGTATCATCATCCCCGATGATGCTCGTATGGAAATCAAGATTTTGTCAACAGAATATAAAGACTACTCTGAAACTCCAGTAATCTCCTCCAAAGGAAATCTCCTAAGAACAGTAGATCCCGCAACTGTGCCATACACATTCGGCCCGGTGTACTCTGGCTCAGAGTGGTATCCTGAAACTATTGCTTCCATTCGCAAGCCACATATTCAGAGAGACTATCGTGGTACGGTAATAGACTTGAACGCCTTTCAATATAATCCTCAGTTACAAACCTTAAGAGTTTATACATCAGTCACGGTAGAGATAGTCAATGCAGGCCCTGGCGAACATAATATCCTGAACCGCAACAAAGTACCGAATGGTTTAGTCTCTGATTTTGATCTAATCTATAGCCAACGATATATCAACTATGATTTAATAACAAATTCAAAGTACACTCCAGTAGATGAGATCGGTGATTTACTAATCATTTCCTATGATGCTTTCACTGCCGATATGGATCTACTTGTTGAGTGGAAACAACAAAAAGGAATAAAAACAACGATAGTTAATGTATCATCAATCCCAAATAATAGCACATCAATTTCCAATTTTATTCAAGATTTCTACGATTCCACAAATTTGGCTTTTGTCTTACTCGTCGGTGATGCCGCCCAAGTAGCTACACCGACAGCATCAGGCGGCGCATCTGATCCCTCTTATGCAAAAGTAGCTGGCAGCGATGATTACCCGGATATCTTTGTAGGGAGATTTTCAGCCGAGAATTCAGCTCAAGTACAAACACAGGTAGAGCGCACCATCACTTATGAAAAAACACCACCCGCCGGTGATTGGTTCCATAAAGGTACTGGAGTCGCATCTAATCAGGGGCCTGGCCACCATGGTGAATACGATAACGAACACATGGATCTAATCCGCGATAAGTTGCTGGCCTATAATTACACTTATGTTGATCAGATTTATGATCCATCCGCCACCTCTTCAATGGTAAGCTCAGCTCTAAACGATGGTAGAGGGATAGTCAATTACTGCGGGCATGGCGGTCCAACATCATGGAGCAGCAGCGGCTTCAGCAATACTAATGTCAATTCTTTATCCAATAACAATACATTGCCATTCATCTTCAGTGTAGCTTGCAATAATGGAGAATTTGATAGCTATACTTGTTTCGGGGAAGCATGGCTTAGAGCTACAAACAGTGGTGTTCCCACCGGTGCTATTGGAGCTTATATGTCGTCTATTGGCCAATCATGGTCCCCGCCCATGGACGCCCAAGACGAGTGTATTGACTTGCTGGTCGCTGAAGAGAAATTCACTTACGGTGGTTTGTGTTTCAACGGCTCATGCCTGATGATTGACCTTAATGGTAGTGGTGGCGTTGATATGTATAACACCTGGCACATTTTCGGCGATCCATCAGTCATAGTCTGGAGTAATACACCAGAACCGATGACGATAAACCATAATGATGTTATTATTTTTGGTTCTACCGATTTCCAAGTTGAAGTCGTTGGAGAAGAGGGTGCCCTTTGCGCTCTCTATATGGACGGCACTATTTATGGCACAGCGTATACTAACTCCAGTGGTATTGCAACTATCACCTTCAACGAACAGCCCCTACCAAACGATAACTTAACACTCACTGTAACTTCATATAACGGCGAACCATATATCACAAATTTGATGGTGATTTCTCCCGAAGGTGCTTATGTAGTGTATGATGATGCTCAGACGAATGATGTTACCGGCAATGATAACGGTATCCTTGAAGCCGGTGAGACCTCATTGCTTGGTCTGCAACTCAAGAATGTCGGTCCCGATGAAGCTATCGATGTAGTTGCCACAGTTTCATCCACTGATCCATATATCACCGCAATCAGTGATGCTACCGAATCGTATGGAAGCATCCCCGGCAATGATGGCACTAAGTTTATCGCCGACGGCTTTTCTTTTACCGTGTCGCCGGATGCCACAGAAGGTTACCTTGCCTCCTTTGACCTATCTGTCACCGGTACCAACCGCGACACATGGACAGGAGAATTCTCGCTTGAGATTCATCGTCCCAATGTAAGTTACCTGACAGTAGCCGTAACTGATATTGGTAATGGCAATGGCGTCCTCGACCCCGGTGAAACAGCCGAACTTGTTGTCTCTTTATCAAACTCAGGCAGTGGCCAAGCCACCAATACAAGCGCCATTCTATCCGAGACAGACACATGGGTGTCGGTCACTGACGACTACGGAGATTTTGGTACTATCAATGTATTAGGTGGCTCAGCTTCCAATACTGTTGATGTATTTGAAGTTTCGGCTGACGGTTCCTGCACTCCCGGTCACGAGATGACTTTCAATCTCGCTGTCAGCGCCGACAACGGCTACACAGCCAATTTATCATTTGATTTCATCGTCGGTGATCGTATGTCATACTTTGTCGATGACTTCTCTTCCAACAAGGGCTGGACAGGTATTGGCGGTGATGCCGAATGGACAATAGGCCCTGCCACCGGAGGAAGTGGAGAAGACGCCTCAGGTAATCCTGATCCTGCTTTGGATCATACCCCCACTGAAGATAATGGTGTTCTTGGCAATGATTTAACCATCGAAGATGGTGATTACAATGCGAACATCGGAACTACACAATGGATAACATCACCAGTCATTGACTGCGGTGATTTTGCCAGCGTTCAGATGACATTTTATCGTTATCTTGGTGCAGAGTCATCCGACCATGTTTACTTCCAAGTTTATGATGGCTCTGGTTGGATACAATTATTCTATAATTCCTCAACATATAATGAAAGCTCATGGAACGAGCAGTTCTTTGATGTTTCTAGTTATGCCGACGGCAACAATTCATTCCGTGTTCGTTTTGGATTGGGTTCGACCAACAGTTCAAATCAATACTGCGGCTGGAATATCGACGACTTCTCATTGAAGGGTTACGACCAGAGCGGCGGCGTATCGCCATCGCTTGAGATTACCCAAACCGGCCTTTCCGACAGCTTAGTCGAAGGCAGCAACAACGCTCACACTGTGAATGTTTTCAACAACGGTGACGGTGAACTTCGTATCAGCTTTAATTCTCCAGAGAGCTGGATATCCTGCTCTGAAGATATCAACTATGTTATCCCGAGCGGCAACCTTGACTTCCCTGTTACCTTTGATGCTACAGGTCTTGCTCCGGGTGATTACACCGGTAGTCTCTACTTCTCATCTAACGACTTCTCCCAGATGGCGGGCGAACTCTCTCTCACTCTTCATGTGTATGCTCCGATCTGTAACATCCCTGTCAGTTCTGTTGATGCTACCGTTGAACCGGGTAATCAGAAGATTGTGCCGTTGACAATCAACAACGATGGTCCCGGACGATTGACCTACAACATCGGCTGTCAGACATTCGAGCCTAAAATCAGGATTGCCAATCCGGGTCAGATTGCTTCAGAACGCGGAGAGTTGCTTGGTTATCGTTTGAGTGGTGATGACAAAAACGAAGAGTCGCCATTCTTTGCGTCATCAGACAAGAATCATGGCGGTCCTGATATGTATGGTTATTCATGGATTGACTCTGATGATCCAGGCGGTCCAGCTTTTTCATGGGTTGATATCTCAGCTACCGGCACTCTTGTTGAGCTTGGCGATGATGCCTGTTCAGATGCCATTGACATGGGCTTCAACTTCCCGTACTACGAGAATGAGTATTCGCAATTATTCATTGGCTCAAATGGTATCATCACCTTCGGTACTGGCAATTCGTCCCATTCCAACGTTTCTATTCCCAGCAGTATCGCTCCTAATAATCTTATTTCTCTATGGTGGGATGATATTGATCCCGGCGATGGCGGCGCTATTTACTATTACCATGATGTTGCTGGTGGACGGTTCATCGTCAGCTTTGACGCTGTTCCTAATTACCAATATCCTGACGGAACGGGTTCGCTGAATTTCCAAGCTATCTTTTATCCCAATGGTAAGTTTACTATTCAATATGCCACAATGGATCCAGGAAGTGATTCTGAAGGTCTCAGCAGTGCCTCTATTGGTATCGAGAATGCCGTTGGTGATGACGGCCTTGAAGTAGTCTACAACTCTGCCTACATGCACGACAACATGGCAATTGACTTCTCAGTTGTGCGCTGGTTGTGGGTTGAGCCAAGCGGCGGTTTAGTTGAACCATACAGTCAGGCGACTGTTGATGTTCACTTTGACGCCATTGATCTTGAAAATGGCAGTTATACTGGCCAGATGAGCATCACGACAAATGACCCGCTTAATCCGGCATTGGTATTGCCGGTAACTCTTGGTGTGCAAAGTTTCATTTGCGGCGATGTTAATGGCAATGGTGAAGAACCGAATGTTTCGGACATAACTTATTTGGTAACTTACTTATTTAACGGAGGTCCGCCACCACCAGTTCTGGCGGCGGCTGATTGCGATGGAGTTGGCGGTGATGAAGTCAATGTCTCCGATGTAACATATTTAGTAACTTACCTGTTTAATGGAGGTCCACCACCTATCTGCCACTAAAATGCGTGAATTGTCAAGATGATGATATTTATATAGATGCTCCACCCCGATTTAATAATCGGGGTGGTAAGGAGGTATATATGAAAAGGCTACTGATAACAATCGCAATATTAACATTGCTTTTGGTGCCTGTAGCAGTAGCGGATTATCCCGGTTCTGACGCAGTAAATGTTATCGTAGAGGAATCGAACGATACGAGAACAGTTGTGCGGTTCGATATAAATGATTTCTCAAAAGAAGCTGTCCAGATAAATAGTGAAACGTATTTTTCAATTTCATGCGGAAATGAAAATATCCTATTAAATGCTGGCGAGCCAGCTCTCCCCCGCCTTTGTAGAAGTATCATCATCCCCGATGATGCTCGTATGGAAATCAAGATTTTGTCAACAGAATATAAAGACTACTCTGAAACTCCAGTAATCTCCTCCAAAGGAAATCTCCTAAGAACAGTAGATCCCGCAACTGTGCCATACACATTCGGCCCGGTGTACTCTGGCTCAGAGTGGTATCCTGAAACTATTGCTTCCATTCGCAAGCCACATATTCAGAGAGACTATCGTGGTACGGTAATAGACTTGAACGCCTTTCAATATAATCCTCAGTTACAAACCTTAAGAGTTTATACATCAGTCACGGTAGAGATAGTCAATGCAGGCCCTGGCGAACATAATATCCTGAACCGCAACAAAGTACCGAATGGTTTAGTCTCTGATTTTGATCTAATCTATAGCCAACGATATATCAACTATGATTTAATAACAAATTCAAAGTACACTCCAGTAGATGAGATCGGTGATTTACTAATCATTTCCTATGATGCTTTCACTGCCGATATGGATCTACTTGTTGAGTGGAAACAACAAAAAGGAATAAAAACAACGATAGTTAATGTATCATCAATCCCAAATAATAGCACATCAATTTCCAATTTTATTCAAGATTTCTACGATTCCACAAATTTGGCTTTTGTCTTACTCGTCGGTGATGCCGCCCAAGTAGCTACACCGACAGCATCAGGCGGCGCATCTGATCCCTCTTATGCAAAAGTAGCTGGCAGCGATGATTACCCGGATATCTTTGTAGGGAGATTTTCAGCCGAGAATTCAGCTCAAGTACAAACACAGGTAGAGCGCACCATCACTTATGAAAAAACACCACCCGCCGGTGATTGGTTCCATAAAGGTACTGGAGTCGCATCTAATCAGGGGCCTGGCCACCATGGTGAATACGATAACGAACACATGGATCTAATCCGCGATAAGTTGCTGGCCTATAATTACACTTATGTTGATCAGATTTATGATCCATCCGCCACCTCTTCAATGGTAAGCTCAGCTCTAAACGATGGTAGAGGGATAGTCAATTACTGCGGGCATGGCGGTCCAACATCATGGAGCAGCAGCGGCTTCAGCAATACTAATGTCAATTCTTTATCCAATAACAATACATTGCCATTCATCTTCAGTGTAGCTTGCAATAATGGAGAATTTGATAGCTATACTTGTTTCGGGGAAGCATGGCTTAGAGCTACAAACAGTGGTGTTCCCACCGGTGCTATTGGAGCTT
This sequence comes from Candidatus Zixiibacteriota bacterium, assembly GCA_034659895.1. Lineage (GTDB taxonomy): Bacteria > Zixibacteria > MSB-5A5 > GN15 > FEB-12 > B120-G9. The sequence goes on along the minus strand of JAYEIF010000192.1, from coordinate 801 downwards.
ATATGTCGTCTATTGGCCAATCATGGTCCCCGCCCATGGACGCCCAAGACGAGTGTATTGACTTGCTGGTCGCTGAAGAGAAATTCACTTACGGTGGTTTGTGTTTCAACGGCTCATGCCTGATGATTGACCTTAATGGTAGTGGTGGCGTTGATATGTATAACACCTGGCACATTTTCGGCGATCCATCAGTCATAGTCTGGAGTAATACACCAGAACCGATGACGATAAACCATAATGATGTTATTATTTTTGGTTCTACCGATTTCCAAGTTGAAGTCGTTGGAGAAGAGGGTGCCCTTTGCGCTCTCTATATGGACGGCACTATTTATGGCACAGCGTATACTAACTCCAGTGGTATTGCAACTATCACCTTCAACGAACAGCCCCTACCAAACGATAACTTAACACTCACTGTAACTTCATATAACGGCGAACCATATATCACAAATTTGATGGTGATTTCTCCCGAAGGTGCTTATGTAGTGTATGATGATGCTCAGACGAACGATGTTACCGGCAATGATAACGGTATCCTTGAAGCCGGTGAGACCTCACTGCTTGGTCTGCAACTTAAGAATGTCGGTCCCGATGAAGCTATCGATGTAGTTGCCACAGTTTCATCCACTGATCCATATATCACTGCAATCAGTGATGCTACCGAATCGTATGGAAGTATCCCCGGCAATGATGGCACTAAGTTTATCGCCGACGGCTTTTCTTTTACCGTGTCGCCGGATGCCACAGAAGGCTACCTCGCTTCCTTTGATTTATCTGTTACCGGTACCAACCGCGACACAT
>JAYEIF010000191.1:0-9862 GCA_034659895.1 Candidatus Zixiibacteriota bacterium | reverse complement strand
AAACATTCTACTCGCGTAGCAGCGGGGCTTGTCTCCGCTGTGTGTATAGAAACGGGCGACACAAGGCCGCCCGCTACGCGAATTTGAGATTGTGGTACATAATAACTAATTATTCAGCAAGCCCTAAATAGCAAGATATTTAGGGTGTTGTATTTTAAGTATTGTGCAAGTTTTGCAGACAATAATCGGTATAATCTAATGCCCAATTTCCAAATTGGCACTCCAATTATTCAGAATCGTAGGAAATCAAGCAGTTAACATCGTAACCGGTCATTTTCTCACGCCACGGAAGGAAACAAAGATCAATCACAGCCGAGACACCGACTACTTCTCCTCCAAGTTTTTCAACAAGGGAACAAACCGCTTTCAGGGTGCCGCCGGTTGCAATTAAATCGTCAACGACAACCACTCTTTCCCCTCTTTCTATCGCATCAGCATGCAGTTCCAAACTATCGGTGCCATACTCAAGCGCATATTTTGCACTGATAGTTTTGGATGGCAACTTCCCTGGTTTTCGGGCTGTTACTACCCCAATATCCAAACGGTCTGCCAATGCCGCTCCAAACACAAACCCTCGTGACTCGATAGCTACAATTGTATCCGGTTGGCACAACCGAACATATTGTTCCATTTTGTCCAATGCCAACTTGAATCCTTTGGGATTTTGAAGCAGGGTCGTAATATCGTAGAAACATATACCGGGCTTGGGAAAGTCAGGGACGCTTCTAATATATTTCTTAAGTTCAGACATAATAAAATCAATAACTTTTAGAAGGTAACATTAAAATCGGAATACTGTCCACTAAATTTTTGCCATTTAACAATGACATCTTTGACGTCTGCGCTGCTCGGTCCGATTTTCAGTTCTACGATAAGAGAATCAATCATACTGCGATCTCCCTCGGCTAATACAGAAACCGAACCATCGTAATTATTTTTTACCCAGCCGGTAAGACCAAAATTGCGAGCCTTATTAAAACAGTAATAACGGTACCCAACTCCTTGAACAAGGCCAACAATTCGTAATTCAGCGCATGCTGAGCTCATTTCTATTCCTTAACCAGCTCCATAACCAACTTAGCCGCTTCTTCCGGACTCTCGACAGAGTGAATCTCATCGCCAAGTTTCCACGCTGAAACAGACACAAGAGGTTTCCCATCCTTAAGAGCGAAAGCCATCTCAGAGAGAGTTCCATATTTTCCGGGAAGAGCCACAACTGCATCAGAGGCACGAATGACCATAACATTACGAGCTTCGCCAAAACCGGTTGGGATTACATAATCGATAAATTCGTTTGCATCTTCCTTATCCTGAGTCGGCAAGATTCCGATAGTAACACCACCAGCTTCCTTGGCGCCGCGGGATACCCCTTCCATTATTCCTCCCATACCGCCACAGACAATAACACCACCGTGTTCTGCTATATAACGGCCAATCACAGCAGCCATATCCTGCAATTTCTTGGAGCACTTACCGGCACCTATCACAGCAATTACCGGTTTTCTATCTACTCCCATCAGATTCACCCCTATATTTCAAATATTCGATAATTCTAATTCTGATTTCCCACACCTTGGGAATGAGTTAAAATCGGGGCGACTGGATTTGAACCAGCGACTCCTTAGTCCCGAACCAAGTGCGCTACCAAACTGCGCTACGCCCCGATAATACTATTAACAGATATAATAAAAAACTATTGATAGAAAAGTCAACTGTTTTAAGAGGCAGTGTTCCTGCTGTAAAGTAAATCTCTACGGATTAAAATTCGCTTTTTTTAGTCTCTCAAGCGACTCAGTATTTGTAAAGTTGAGTTTCAGCGGAGAGATTGACACAACTCCACGTCTGACTGTCTCATAGTCTGTCCCTTTCATATTTTTCCACTTGGGTTGACCACCGATCCAATAGTAAGGATTCCCACGTGGATCGGTCTTACGAATTATTATATCTTTGTAGTAGCGAATACCCTGACGTGTAAACTCAAACTTGCGGTATGGACGGCCATTATCAGGTGGGAGATTTACATTCAAAAATGTAGCAGGGTCCAGTTTGAGCCTATCGTAAAGATTGATAAGCTTGACCACAAATGTAGCTGCTCGTTTCATTGACATACCAGGCTCCCATCCAACTACTGAAACTGCAATCGACGGTATTCCTATAATGGAGCCTTCAATAGCCGCCGCAACAGTGCCGGAATATGTTACATCATCACCCATGTTGGGACCGTGATTGATGCCGGAGATAATCATGTCCGGACGCTTTTTCTTAAATAGCAAATGAAGAGCCAGCATAACACAGTCGGTTGGAGTACCGTCAGTTGTGTATTGCTTTTTGCCAAGACTAAATACTCGCAAGGGATGGTTCAAGGTCAATGAATGCGAACTGGCCGACTGCTCACGATCTGGAGCGACCATAAACACATCGGATACTTTATCGAGCGTCTTAAACAACGCTGTAATACCATCGCTGTTATAGCCGTCATCGTTGGTGATGAGAATACGCCGCCGCTTTTTAGACATTTCTAACCTTATGTCTCTGCATCAACTGGAAGCAATATCGTAAGCCTGAGGTTTTGAATATGGTAATTCTGTCATATCTCGAATCTATCAGATAGAGAAACGCCATCCGCAGTAGAATTCTTCGCCTGCTTTATCATCGGGCGGACACTGAAGACATTCTGTTTTGATGCGAGAATCAATCGTTTGCGCAAAACCGGTATATTCAACAATTCCTACTGATTTACATGGAAATAGTGGCATATTTTTACGCTTACGAGCCGACTGCACACGACAATCTATCATCAAAAAGTCAAATGAGTTCTCAGTTTCATTACGAATTTCCTGAACATTTATGAAGGCATACATCCGAAGCCACAGAGCTTTTTTTAAACCCTCAAGGCCGCTGTTTTCAGCAATGTTGTGCCGCTTCATTATCCGTTTGGCTTCAATGACAGTAAACTTTTCCCATGCTTGTGTATCTAATTCGATGGCTTTATCCAAACCATATTGCTTTTCTGCCGCCTGAAACCACAAACCATCGTGAGCTAGCCAATTTTTAGTAAAATCTACCAGCATATCCTTCATCAATTCCGGTGATAGTTCTTTACTATAATTCATAATTCACTAATCTTTCATCGATGCAAGAAAGCGTTTATTGTTCTTAGTCTTTTTAAGTCTATCCAAAAGGAACTCCATCGCTTCAATAGGGTTCATTTCAGCAAGGAATTTTCTCAAAATCCAAATTTTATTTAGCACGTCAGGTTTAAGAAGCAATTCTTCTTTTCTCGTCGAGGACCGGTTTATATCCATAGCTGGGAAAATGCGCCGGTCAGACAAACGACGATCAAGAACAAGCTCCATATTACCAGTACCTTTGAACTCCTCGAAAATAACTTCATCCATACGTGAGCCGGTCTCAATTAACGCTGTAGCCACTATGGAGAGTGACCCACCTTCCTCGATATTTCGAGCAGCACCAAAGAACCGCTTGGGCTTGTGCAGAGCATTGGAGTCAACTCCACCAGAAAGAATCTTACCAGAGTGCGGCACAACTGCGTTATGGGCACGAGCCAAACGGGTAATAGAATCCAGCAGAATTACAACATCATGACCGTACTCCGTGAGACGTTTGGCTTTCTCCAGCACCATGTGGGCTACCTGAACATGACGCTCGGCTGGTTCATCGAAAGTTGAAGAAATTACTTCCGCATTGACTGACCGTTTCATGTCAGTCACTTCTTCCGGGCGTTCGTCTATTAACAGTACCATCAATTTGACATTTGGATGATTACCCGTAATAGCTTGCGCCATTTTCTGCATGATAATTGTCTTGCCTGCTTTAGGAGGCGAAGTAATAAGTGCTCGCTGGCCCTTTCCAACTGGACACATCAGATCAACAATCCGATTCGTTAACTCATCCGATGTTGTCTCCAAGTTAAACGGCTCTTCTGGATATAGAGGTGTCAGATTATCAAAAAGCAACTTTCGCTTAACATACTCTGGGTTCTCAAAGTTAACCGATTCGATTTTAAGCAGAGCAAAGTAACGTTCATTATCCTTCGGCGGACGCACCTGACCGGACACAATATCGCCAGTGCGAAGGTCAAACCGCTTGATCTGTGAAGGTGAGACATAGATGTCGTCTTTCCCCGGAAGATAGTTGTAACCAGGTGAACGAAGGAAACCATAACCTTCATCAAGTGTTTCTAACACACCCTCAGCCAGGATGATACCGTCTTCTGGGGATACTGCCTCCATAATCTTGTAAATCAGCTCTGACTTTCTGAGACCAGAAACACCCGGAATATCAAGCTCCTGAGCTATCTTGAGAAGATCGACAATCGTTTTGGATTTAAGTTCTTTTAATTCCATGTTTTCTCCCACTCATTTCTATTTATGTTTTTCTTGTTTTACTATAATATTTATATTTCACGTAACTCCTCAACCGTAGCATCCCCCCAAAGTTTCTCCAGCGCATAAAATTGTCTGGTTGGTTCATAGAACACATGAACCACAACATCAATATAATCCAGCAGAATCCAGTTTCCTTCGTTCATGCCTTCTGTGTGATATGGCTTGTGCCCCTCTTCACGAAGACCATCATCAATTGCCCTTGCAATAGCTTTCACCTGAACATCAACCTCTCCGGAGACAATGACAAAATAGTCACAGACCGATGAGATTCCCTTCAGGTTAAGGATTTTAACATCAAATCCTTTCTTTGCATATGCTATATAGGCAATTCGGTGGGCAAGTTCGTCAGATGGTAACTGTTCCAAGACTTTTACTCAATCCTCCAGATATGATGTCAATGACAGTAAAGAGTCAAAATCAAGCCCCGCAACAAGGGTTGCTGACGCTTGTATGTTATTATATTCCAGTGGCTTATATATAATTTCGTCAGGATTAAGGCCAAGACGCTCAGCAAGCGCAATAGCATTGTCTCTGTTCTTTTCATGTGAAATTACAAATGAGTGAGTCAGATTATTCACTTCAAAAACGGCCGTCTCGACTATCCTTATTTCAAAATCGGATTTCAAATATGGTATAATATCATTGACGACTGCTTTGGCATCCCCAACACCAGCATCAAGTACTCGCAAATTAACCACATGATCTGGGGTCTCAGCAGTTAATGACACACCGCTAACTACTTTCGTAGTTATCAGAGTTACATAAGTAGCTACTGCTACAAAGGCTAATCCTAAAACTGCTAATGCAATCCTTCTAATACTATTTTTATTCATCTAAAGGTATTATACACGGTGATTTTTTTAATGGTTGGCATATATCTTAATCGCGGGGAAAACTCGTCGGGACAATATGGCTGTAAAAGGAAATCTTCCCCGGCGGTAAGTCAAGAGCATCCACAAGAAGTGGATATTAATGTGTCAGTGAATTATTATAACCTCCATAACAAGTTTGCATTTTTATAAATAATCTGAACTTCTCAGACGGATGATAGTCGAGCTGAAAACCCGGCAGTAATGTAGCATTGTTTTTCTCATCTCCCCAAATCATACCGGCATTATGAATAATCCCAAGATTAAAAGCCATAGAAAAATTCGGAGAGAACTCATAGTACATAGTAGTATTAAGCAAACCAACCGAGCCGGATTGGGCGCCAGAGAAATACGAGAGCGAGTAACTATGAGACCATGACAATCGCGAGAGGTCAATCAATGATGACGGATGACTAACAGGAGCCACTCCCAAACTATTGGAGCGCGTACTTTTATCAAGTGATGCCTCATCTGAGAACTGAGCGGAAACCGACCCACACAAAATCAGTACAAAAAATGCTGTCAGTATTATTTTCATATTAAAACCTTCATTCTCTTAGTAATAAGATATTGTATTATAGCAAATCAGTCAACAAGAAAATCCTATACTATTAGTAAACTAATACTATTAGTAAGCTAATATAATTAGTGAACTAATATAAAATGTCTGTTTCTAAACATCATCGGTATCTATAGTATACCTTTTTACCATTGCCTTTTAGCCTAATATCTTATACTATTTAGCTTGTGAATAGTGGAAATTACAATCTATCATGGTTAAAAGGGAAAATTATAGCCATCGACGGTCCTGCAGGATCCGGAAAGTCCACAACCGCCAAGCTCTTAGCTTCCCGTCTTGGTTATACCTATCTTGATACGGGGGCTATGTATCGCGCCCTTACCTACTATGCACTGAAGCACGATGTTTCTCCTTCTGACAGTACTGCATTGGGAAAACTTGCGGAAAAGTTACCAATCACATTTAAGACCGAAGGAGATATCAATCGTGTTTTTATAGCTGGACAGGAAGTAACTGATGAAATTCGCACACCAGAGGTTACTCGTCAGGTATCTGAAGTTTCCGCACACAAAGATATCCGTAAGGCAATGGTCAGACAGCAGATAGAAATGGGCAGAGCTGGTTCAATTGTTGCCGAGGGAAGAGATACCACAACGGTCGTGTTCACTCATGCTGATCTAAAGATATATCTTGATGCCTCAGTCGAGGAGAGGGCTCGTCGCCGATTGATTGATTTGGTGCGGATGGGAGAAAGTACCAATCTTGAAGAACTTAAAAAGGAAATTCAACGGCGGGATGACTATGATTCTAATCGTAAGCATTCACCACTGACTCGCGCTCAGGGGGTAATAATGGTAGATACCACCGATATGACGATTGAAGGTCAGGTCAAGTGGATTCTCTCCCTGATATTTGACAGATTTCACGGATCATGAAAATACTCTATTGGACAGGATGGGCTCTTTCCCGAGCTTTGTTCAAGACAGGCGGCGGCCTTCGCATATTTGGTCAAGACAATATTCCCAAAACAGGCGGCTTTCTGCTGGCTTCTAATCATATATCCTATTTTGATCCACCGCTGATAGGAAGTTGCACTTCTCGTGAAGTTTATTTCTTTGGCAAAAGAGAGCTGTTCCGAAATCCATTGTTTGGGCAAATACTGGTTAGGGTAAACACTCTTCCGGTAAAAAGAGGTGTTGTGGATCGTCAAGCAATCAAGACTTCTATTGATATTATCAGAAAAGGCTATGGATTGACTTTCTTTCCAGAGGGAACTCGATCAAAAACCGGCAAGTTGCTGCCGCCTAGACCGGGCCTTGGCCTGATTGCTACTCAAGCTCAGTGTCCAATAGTCCCAAGTGTCATTGTGGGAAGTAATCAATTCCGCTCATGTATGGTAAGGAAAAACCGTATCATTGTCCGATTTGGGGAACCATTCCCTGCAGATTGGGTAAAATCTTTCAATCATACCAAAGAGTCCTATAGGGAAATATCCCAAGCAGTGATGGCTCGAATAGCTGAACTTCGGGATAGTCTATTAGCTCAAGATTAAAATCAAATAACCGATTTATAAAAATAAGAAAGAAATACCTTGATATTTCCCTGAATTGTATTATATAAAGGGACTTATGTCGGCATTTTGAAATATCTGCCGGCGGTATATTCGACGGTCTTCCCATAAGGGAAAATTCAAAGCTGTCGGATTATTTGTAAGGAGGTTCTACAATAATAAAATGGCTGAAGCCAAACAATCTAACCCTAAAACAACCCACAAAGTTTCCAAACGCAAAGTAACATCGGCAAAGAAAACTAAAAAGGCCAAGACTAAAATCACCAAGAGCGATGTTGCGTCCCAAACGACCCAAGTAAAGGTCAGGGAAAAGGAAAAACGGGAACGAGTCTTGACCGACCGCCATCAGAGGATGGCAGAAAAAGCTAAAATTCGGGCATCGATGCCCAAAACTACTCCCGAGGTGGAGCCTGAAGTTGAAGCTGTCCGAATCACCGACGTGGCCGGTGTCGTGTATGATCCGGAAGAGTATCAGGCAATGGTTGACATGTATGATGCCACCATCAAAGACATCAAGGAAGGCGAAGTTGTTCAGGGCTCGGTAATCGGCGTAACCCGTAACGACGTCATCATTGATGTTGGATTCAAGTCGGAGGGAATAATTCCCATGGTTGAGTTCCCACAACCGATTAATATCAAGGTCGGGGATGAGCTTGAAGTCTTTCTGGAACAGATTGAAGACTCCAACGGTCAACTTATTCTGTCGAAACAGAAAGCCGATTTCATGCGCGTCTGGGAAAAAATCCGTGAGGTCCACGACGCAGGAGATACTATTACCGGCATTGTATCTCGTCGTATCAAGGGCGGCCTTGTAGTGGATATCATGGGAGTCGATGCTTTTCTCCCCGGTTCACAAGTGGCGTTGCGACAAGTACCGGATTTTGATGCTTTGATTGGCAAAGAAATGCAAATCAAGATTATCAAGATTAACAAAAACCGCCGCAACGTTGTTATCTCGCGTCGTGTTGTACTTGAAGATCAGCGTGAGAAAATGCGGTCTGCTCTGCTTAATGAAATCAGTATTGGCCAAGTCCGTCAGGGAATTGTTAAGAATATCACCGACTTTGGCGTTTTCGTCGATTTAGGCGGTGTTGACGGCTTACTGCATATAACCGATATGTCGTGGGGACGGATTCGTCACCCCAGCGAGTTGGCTACACTTGGTGAGAAGATAGATGTCAAGATTCTTGACTTTGACGAGAAGACATCCCGTATTTCACTTGGTCTTAAACAAATGACACCTTACCCATGGGAAAATATTGAGCAAAAATATCCGCTGGGTAAAAAGGTAAAAGGCCGAGTGGTTTCCATTACTGACTATGGTGCTTTTATAGAATTGGAAAAGGGTATTGAGGGATTGGTTCATATTTCCGAGATGTCCTGGACACAGCACATCAAGCACCCGTCCAAAATAATGAATGTCAACGACACAATAGAAATAGTCATTCTCTCGATAGATAAGGAAAACGAGAAAATATCACTTGGAATCAAACAACTGGAACCTGACCCATGGACCACGATTGACGACAAATATCCTCCTAACAGTGTTGTAACCGGAAGAGTGCGCAACCTGACTGCATTTGGCGCTTTTATAGAACTCGAAGAAGGAATCGACGGTTTGGTACATATTTCGGATATGTCATGGACCAAGCGCGTTCAACATCCTTCGGAAGTGATGAAAAAAGGCGACAAAATCGAAGTCAAAATTGTTCGCATTGATCATGAGAACCGTCGCATCTCACTAGGCTTTAAGCAACTTCAGGAGGATCCATGGCCTGAGTTCGCTCGCAAGTATGCTGTCGGCTCGGAATGTCTTGGAGTTATCAGCCGTGTTATGGATCGAGGTGTGATTGTTGATCTTGAAGGTAATGTCGAAGGGTTTGTACCAACGAAACAATTGGGCCGCGAAGATATGACCGACCCAACTGGTATCTTCAAAGAAGGTGATGAAATCCCGTTACAAGTAATTGAGTTCGAACGCAACCAACACAAAATCGTGATGAGTGTGTCGGCATATTACAAAAAACGCGAGCGTAACGAATTGGATAAGTTCCTGGCAAGTCATCCTGTCGAGACCGCCAAAACGATGGCTGATGCTATGCCGAAGGACATCAAAACCAAATCGGATAACGCTAAAACCAAGAAACAGCCACACAAAGAGAAGTCTTCTGAGAAAAAGGAAACTGACGATACTCCTAAGACTGATGATAATATCTCTGAGAAATCTGCTGAAAATCAACCTCCTGAAGAGCAACCTCCTAAAGACCAGCCCGCTGCTGAATCTGCTTTGCCTGAAAGCGAACAGCCGAAAGAACCAGAACAACCACCACCACCTGAAGAGACAAAGTCTCCAGAAGAGACAAAGTCTAAAGATGACGAGTCGGAGAAACCAGAGTAGAGCTGTTTTTCAAATATAGATTAGCTAAAGAAAATCGGCGGCCCTTTGAGGATCGCCGATTTTTTCATATAATACTGTGAAGATTACAGCTAACTT
>JAYEIF010000190.1:5313-9864 GCA_034659895.1 Candidatus Zixiibacteriota bacterium | reverse complement strand
TTTATCAAGTGCAAGCCTTTTAAGCTATTTATAACAAAACCCTTTCACTTGAAACAATACAAAACATGCTTATCTATTTATGAACAAAGAACTTACCCGCCTGTCGAGCGGACAGGTACTTTATTCACCAAGCCCTATTTACGGCTCGACATATACTTGAAAATCAGACGCAATTGCCTTATCTTTAATGCAAAAAAGGGTATAAACTTTACGTAATCGTACCGGGTTGTCTGTCTCGCGGGCTTACTCAGGCACTAAACAGGAGGCAAAAAAATGCATTTCAAGTTGTTGGATGACAGGGATATCAAGGCCATTGATGCGCTCATTGATTCCTACGGTGGAGCAAAAGCGATTAATGAGAAAATCGCCGCCACTAAGGAATATGAAACCAGAAAGAAAATCGCCACCGAGAAGGGCTATGGGGAAATGCTCCAGCAGGCAGAGAAACAAGCCGCAACATTCCCCAAGGTTGATGATTTCATAGCCGCAGAGAAAATTAAGTTCGATAAACCCGGAATCTGCACGACTCAGGTGTCCGGATTTCAGGGTGCTCATGTTACCTCTAATAGTATCAAACGTCTATCTGAAAATGGTAATATCCTATTCCCGACCGAGATGATTTCGGTAGTTGCTCTGACCGAACATTATGTTTACAGCGGAGACCTTCTGGCTACACTTGCTATGGCCGAAAACATCCTCGGAGCAAGCAAGTTTTGCTCCGCTAATATGGTGTCAACGCCATTGCCGGAGAAACGATTTACCCTGTTGGAAAAGATAACCGGCGAAAAATTTGACCGCAACGATATCGGCGACGGCATAAGCCAGTTGATTCTCAAAAATATGGGCACGCCTTTCGGTAATTTTGGCGGGATTGAGGTCGGTGATAATAATCATCTGGTTTATCTCGATGGTGTTCTCCGTGCAGCCCTTGAAACCGGTGCTAATTTCTTTCTCAATCCAAGTTGGTCAACTATCATAGCCGCTTGCTATTTTGCTCGCGAGATTCCGGAGATAAGTTTCAAAATCTCTATGCTGCTATCAATTCAAAATGCCATCCAGTTCCGAATGTTGATGAATATCGTTAAGGAGTATCTGCGTGATGACGGAACAACTCCGCTGTATGAAATTAATATCGGAAACGCTGTCAGCCCTGAGATTTTCCAGCAGTGCTCCGAGGAATTGAAAAACTCAGGACTGCCTGAAATTTCCCTCGCCGCTCATATTCGAATCAATCCTGACTTAGGAATAGAAAGTTTCAACTGGACCGAGAACGCACATAAAGTGCTCGATGCCGGCTGCAATCTGACTATCAAATACGAGAGTGATGGCGAAGCACGACCGCTTGACACTATGGAGGCTTACTTCCTTCCCGATAAAGAGCGTGATGAAAATGCTGAGCTGATTGGCGATGTTATTTACCACAAGTGTATTCGTTGTGATAAAGATGCAAAGGAAATCATGCGCAGCGGTCATAAGACCAGATTTGCGCAGATAGCCTACAAGTGATGGGTTAGAGAAATGAAAGAACTGATGAAGAAATGGGAGGGCACTGCATATCCTGAGATGATTCGCAATCTCCCCGAGATCGATATTTCATTTGAGGGAATACGCGGTTGGCTTCTCCAGAGTGAGCGACAGCAGGTTGTCTTTTTTGACATTGAACCGGTCGGGAAAGTTCCTCCTCATGTACACTGTGCACAATGGGGGATTGTGCTCGAAGGAGAAATGTCACTGACGATTGGCGATAAAACAGAAATTTTTCGCAAAGGTGATTGGTACTTTGTTCCTGAAGGTGTGGAACACTCGGCTACTTTCCTTTCGCGGGTTAATGTCATCGACATCTTCGATACTACAGATCGTTACCATGTGAAAGGTTAGAAAGAAACATTAATAAATTAAGGAGGATTAGAACAATGCGATTACTGTTGATTGGTTTTGGAACAGTTGGTCAGGGGCTGGCTGAGCTGCTTCTGGAAAAAGAAAAGAGTCTGCTTGAGGATTACGGGATGAAGGTCGAGGTTGTCGGTATCTCTGATATGCTCAAGGGCAGCCTGTACAATGCGGACGGTATAGACCTAACCGCCGCTCTGGAAAAAGCGAAATCCGGCGACAAAATTTCCGATTTGTCTGACAAGTATGACGGAGATGCTCTTGGTTTAATTGCAACTGCTGATGCGGATATGATTGTCGAGGCAACTTATACCGACATCAAAACCGCCGAGCCAGCCACGTCTCATATTCGCGCAGCTCTTAACAAGGGTATGCACGTTACCACAACCAATAAGGGACCGGAGGCGCTTTTCTTCCACGATCTCGCCAAACTGGCTAAAGATAAGGGAGTGAAGTTCCTGTACGAAGGAACAGTGATGAGCGGCACCCCCGTGCTTAACCTCATCCGCGAAACTCTTGCTGGTTGCGCTATCTCTGAGGTCAAAGGGATTCTCAACGGGACCACAAACTATATTCTATCGCAGATGGAAGAAGGTTTCGCCTATGATGATGTGCTGAAAAAGGCTCAGGAGCTTGGTTATGCCGAGGCGGTGCCAGATGCCGATGTGCTGGGTTGGGATGCGCTTGCGAAGGTAACAATTATCGCAAATGCTGTTTTCGGCACTTCCAATAAACCTGACGATTTTCCCTGCAAGGGCATCACAGAGATTACCGCTGATGATATCACCGATGCTAAAAAGCGCGGAAAACGCTTTAAGCTTATCGGCAAAGTCTGGCGTGAGGGTAATCAGGTGAAGGGCAGTGTTGCTCCGGAGGAAATAGACATGAGTCATCCACTCGCTGGAGTCATGGGAGCGACAAATGCGTTGACAATCACAACCGATGCTCTTAGTGACGTAACTATTGTTGGACCGGGTGCGGGAAGAGTAGAGACCGGTTACAGTACTCTGGTGGACATCATTCATGTAGGAGGTAAGCGATGAAAATGCTACTTGAAGGCAAGTGGGTCGATCGTGATGACAAAATTGATGTTACCGACCCGTTTGATGGTTCAATAATTGACACTGTGCCAAGCGCAAATGCCAAGGATGTGGAAACTGCACTTGCCGCGGCTGTCAAAGGATTTGAAATTACTAAGCGGATGAGTGTTTATGACAGGGCGCAGATTCTCTACAAAGCCGCCGGTATCATTTCTGATCGTCTGGATGAGTTTGCGACTACAATCGCTCGCGAAAGCTCCAAAACAATCAAGGAAGCACGGGGTGAAGCCGAACGCTGTGTTAATACGATAACCTGTTCAGCTGAGGAAGCCAAACGCATTCTTGGCGAGACTATCCCGTGGGATTCTTTCCCCGGTGGTGAAAAACGCCGCGGCTATTATTACCGTTTCCCAATTGGTGTGGTGCTGGCAATTACCCCGTTCAATGATCCGATAAATCTTGTTGCTCACAAACTGGGTCCAGCCATTGCCGCAGGAAATTCTGTGATACTCAAACCGGCAACGGTAACCCCGCTTTCAGCAATCAAGCTGGTGGAAGTTCTCATCGAAGCTGGGCTTCCGGCTGAAGCCGTTCAGGTTGTTACAGGTATTGGCTCGAAGATAGGCGATCCACTCGTCAGCGATGACCGTGTGCGGATGATATCTTTCACAGGCGGAGTCGAAGCGGGTAAACATATCGCAAGCAAAGCCGGTATCAAGAAAATCGGGATGGAGCTTGGTTCCAACTCGCCGGTTATTGTTTGGAAAGACGCCGACCTCGATCTGGCTGTGGAGTCATGTGTGGCTGGGTCGTTCTGGGCGGCTGGTCAGAACTGCATCGGGGTGCAGCGATTGCTGGTTCACCGTGATATCTATGACACTTTCAAGACTCGCTTTGTTGAAATGACAAAGAAATATAAAATTGGTGACAAGATGAAAGAAGACACCGATATGGGTCCATTGATCACCGAGTCCGAAGCAAAACGAGTAGAAAGTTGGGTAAACGAAGCTGTCGAAAAGGGAGCTGCTATTCTTACAGGCGGAAAGCGAAAAGATGCTCTGTATGAGCCGACAGTATTGGAAAAGCTCACTCCGGATATGACTATCCATCGTGAGGAAGTCTTCGGACCAGTTGTGAACCTGTATCCGGTTGATGATCTTGATGCATCTATTAAGGAAGCCAATTCCCTGCCGTACGGACTTCTTGCGGGTATCTTTACCAATAATGTAGAGATTGCTTTCAAGGCGGCTTATGAACTGGATTGTGGTGGTGTAATGATAAATGATTCTACCGATTATCGGTTGGACTCGATGCCGTTTGGTGGCGTTAAGTACTCCGGTTTGGGCAGAGAAGGGTTGAAGTTCTCACTACAGGAGATGACCGAGCCGAAGGTGATTTGTTTCAACTTGCAGGGAGTTTAATGATACGCTGGGTTCATTTCGATGAACCCAGCCTTTTGAAAGTAATGACAGGTTTAAGGACATTGAAGACAAACCTGCCATAGGGAACTGGTATTGATCCAGTTATAATTGTTATCAGACTGAGTGCCCCATCGCTTGCGGCATGTTGAAAAAGTGTTTTTTACACTTCAGTCCCAATGGACTTGTCATACCAGCGAACG
>JAYEIF010000190.1:0-5213 GCA_034659895.1 Candidatus Zixiibacteriota bacterium | reverse complement strand
AGGAATGACAATAATAGAGGAATGACAATAATTGAGGGGTAATAATAATTGTTATCAGTAGCTTTGTAGGGTAGTCCGCCTCGGCGGATAGCGGTTCCGGCTATTTGTGTAAGGTTAGCAAACAATTCGACCTGCAAATTATCTGTTAATACAAAGAAGCCCTGAGTATATCTACAGCCAATAAAATCACAAAAAACGACATTCGAACAAGAACAATGGCAGATTTGAAGTTTGACAACGCTGTTGTCCCTTGGATATATTCAGACCTATGATGTTTCATTCTCGAACTATACGCCAAACGGCATTCGCACCGCTGTTGACCATATTTGCCTTACTGATTGTTTTTGTCCCAACAATTCGGGCTGATGTTGATGCTCTTGTTCGGCATGCGCTGTGCGATATTCGCATTATGTACCTTGCCGGTGAAGATGAAACCATAGACTGGGCTACTCTCTACTATCTAAACGAACACCACGGTTGCGCTGTTGACATTGTGCAGCCAAACCGCCGCACTACTCCGCGTGTTACCACAAGAGAAATACCAGATCGCAGTTTTATTATGCGACGCATTTTCCTTTCCGGTAATGACTCTACGGTGATAGACTCTGTCGTACATTCGCTTTTTCCGCAACGACGGCCTGATATTGTCATTATTGGATCATCACCCGGCGATTCACTCTTTGCGTCATTTCGCAATCGGTTGGTATCAATGGAACCATCACCCTCTTACCAGTTCAATATCTGCCGAGTGTTTGAGAAAATTGACTCCCCGAAGCAAACTCATGACTCCTCAACCGTCCAGATAGCACTGAATACCGCTGAATTGCTACAACGTTATAATGAGAGAATAAAAGCGGAACTTCCGATACTTGGTGTCGCTTCAACCAAGCATGAGAAACCAGAGGGAAAACTTGTACATTACCGACTTCTGAATGGCGGTGAAGCCAAAGAAAAAAGCAGGGCTGATTTCCTGTCAGGGTTGAATCACAATCGGCTGGTGGATATATTTGAAGAATTGCTTCCGTCCGGACCCAAGAGAACAACCCTCATTGGTCAGGCACGCAAATTGATAGCGTCGTTGCATTCATCGCTCAAGAAAGATGGTAAAGACAAGGTAAAAGCAATACTCGATGGTTACCGTATTATGTTGGATTTGCAAGATGCTCTTTCAGGTGATTCTCTGCTAATGCAATCGCGGCTTGATCTAAAATCATACTTTGATGGTCTGGCTACATCGGTAAAAAATGCGGCGTTGAGAGCTGTGGGAATCCAGTGGGAAGGCAAGGTAATCATTCGCGACTCACCACGAGGTCCCAAGCTGAAATACCGCGCAACGCTGTCGGCTAATGGTCCCAAGGAAGTATGGCTAAAATCGGTTTGGTTTTTTCCCTATTGGGACACCACGAGAGTACCAATAGATACTGTTCCAATGCAGGTAACGCCTCATCAGACGTTTGCGCGCGAATACCTTATCGATATTGACCGTCAATATCTTGAGGCTGAACAACCTGACTCGCTGGTGTTTGTAGCAAAGATAGAATACGGTCCTATTCCGTTGACAGCGCGCAGTACGGTTCCTATCTGGGAGCGGCCGGAACTGGATATTACTTTTGAGCCTGACTTTTATTTTGTAAAATCTCCGTCAGAACTGGATATAGATCGTGTTGTTTCCTCGGCGAATGTCCGGGCTGTAATTACAAAACCATCTGCGTTTAATAAGGAATTAGACTTTGAATTCGTTACGCCCCGCGGTCTTTTCGCCGGTGTCTATCAAAAGAAACTCGATATGAAAACAGGGCGAACCTATGAGACAATTCGCATTCCGTTTTCAATCTCAAAGCTTTTTGAACTTGGCATACAACCCTTGATAATGGAGTTGTCACGCGAGGGACGACTGCTGGCGGCAGATACGGCTATTGTTCGTATAGCGTCATGTAATATCCCCGAGGAAACAAAAATTGGCTTTCTATCCGACACTTCCGGTACCCTTGAGGACATCATGCAAATGTCCGACGCAACATACCGTCCACTGACTAACAGAGGTCTCGTAACAGCAAATTTCGATGCTTATGATGTCATAATTGTAGGTTCAGGTGCGCATAGACGCTTTCCATCTATCGCGGGAATGAAAGATCGTTTTAATGAATACATGAGGCAGGGAGGTTCGTTGATTGTGTTTGGTCAACCAGAGGATTGGCCGGAAGGTGTTTTGCCTGTTGCACTGTCGCCCGCATTAGAAATCGTTAATAAACAAGATATTGTCACACAAATAGAAAAAGCACAGCTCCTATCGCACCCTTACCGTATTTCTGAAAACAATCTATTTTCTCCGTTCTCTCAAAAAAGAGAAGTAACAGCGGCAGTAATAAGTCCGGCTGAAATTGTTTTCTCGACACGTTCTGGGGCTGTTCTTTTGTCAGTTTCTCATATTGGAGATGGGGAGCTAATCTACTGCGGTCTTCCACTGCTTGAACTCATAGGCAAGTTGAACATTGACGCCATCCATCTATTCACCAACATATTGAACCATTAGATGAGTGTCAGGTTGCTATCCGCCTTGGCGGGTTGGGCTATAGACTCATTCAATATCAATAACTTCCTTGAATAAGTCAGGTAGATTTTCTCGACGAATTCTAAATCCACTCCCGTGATCATGGGTTTTGCCATAATTGGATTTTCCAGGTGTCCTATATGCTCCAATTCTAATATCAAACATTATCGTCCCATTAATTATGGCACTTATAAATTTATCAAATCTAAAGTCAATGTAAACTTTTGCGTTCGTATAATGAAAATATTCTGTGCCGTCAATAGCTTTGGAATCAGCAAGGACAACGAAGAGTGCTTTAAGTTTGTTGTCTATGCAAGCTTTCAAGTCATCGAATGTCCAATAAACGTCTGCTTCAATGATATTTGAATCTGAAAGAGATTTTGCGATTAATTCTACCCGCTCATTATTATCATTCACATTTAGCTTAAACCCAAATCTATTGATGTAGGTATTAAATTTATCTCCAAATATCGAAGTATGGAGTACTTTAACATCTGGAATTTTATCATCAGGTTTCCCGAATGTATCTTTTAAAACCGCATTCGCACCTTTGGGAAACGATGGGCTTTTAGTAAAAAGCGTTAAGTATGAATCAGTTATCTGCCTTTGACTTTTTACCTCAAAACCTGCGTAATCTGGATCCTTTAGATTATTTTCATCTACACCAAGATAATCTTCGAAAGTCTTCCCTATCCCCGTATTATGGCTTCGTCGGCTCTTTATAAATCCCAGATCCTTAATTCTTTTAAATTCATCTACAATTCTTTCTCTGTCAATCATCCTTTAATGCCCTCTTTGGCAAAAAGAATTGCGGGCTACATCTAAAGTGCTTACTTAACCTGTTGATATGATTCAGATTATACTTAGAAAGATATTTGGTACTTTCAACCTTTCCTATGAAACCAGCAGAAACACCTAAAATTTCTGAAAGCGATGCCTGTGTAATGCCCGCTTTTTCTCGTTTTCCCTTGACAACGTTTATCACATATTGCTCAATGGAAGTCACATTTTTATTGCTCATACTTTACAAAATATAATTTTATCATTATATTGTCACCTACTTATAGGTAAGTGGCTTACCAATAGGAGAGTGGAGCGTTGGGAAGAAAATATGTAGATGAACACTGGGATTTTCGAACAGCCGACACAAAGGCATATACTCACGGATTTCATAATTATCCTGCAATAATGATCCCTCAAATTGCTGGAGAATTGATAGATAAGTTTTGTAAAAGTGCAAAGTTACTATTCGACCCATATTGTGGAGCTGGAACATCTCTGGTTGAGGCTTACATTAGAGGTATTGATTCAATTGGAACCGATTTGAATCCATTGGCAAGGCTTTTAACAAAAGCAAAAACTACGCCATTAGATACAAAAGAACTTAATAATTATCTTAAAAACTTCTCTGATATTGTTTTCAGTAATGGTTTCGGTATTCCCTTAAATGGCGATCACAAAATACCAGAGCTTACAAATATTGACTACTGGTTTAATAAAGAAACACAAAAAGAGTTAGCCTTCATAAAGGATTTTATAGACCAAATTGAAAATTCTAAGATCAGGGATTTCTTTAAAGTAGCGTTTAGTGAAACAGTGAGAGAATCATCCTGGACGCGCAATGGTGAATTCAAATTATATCGAATGACTGAGAAACAAATGCGGAATTTTAAACCAAATGTTTTTTCAGTAATGGAAAAAAAATTATTACGGGCTCAGAAAGGTTTAGCTCAATTAATTAAAGATAAAAAGGGGAAGGCTAATGTTGAGATTTATGATTTTAATACAGTTCAAGGTGTCCCTGAAAAAATCTTAAAAAGAGAGTCCGTAGATATTATTGTAACCTCACCTCCTTACGGCGACTCAAGAACTACAGTGGCCTATGGCCAATATTCAAGATTGTCTAATGAATGGTTAGATTTCAAAGAGGCAAATAAGGTCGATAGGCGATTGATGGGTGGTAATGGTAATGGTGCGAATTCCAGTTTTATGTGCAAAGCTTTAGATGAGGCAATTAAGCAAATAGCTAGTAACGACAGTAAGCGTGTTAAAGATGTTATCGGATTTTATACTGATTACAAGAACTCTATAGATAATATAGCACCGCTTGTAAGAAAGGGTGGCTATTCTTGTTATGTGGTTGGCAATAGAAAAGTAAAGGGTGTTGTATTACCAACGGACGAAATAACTAGAAAATTCTTTGAAAATAATGGTTTCCGACACATTGAAACTATCATCAGAAATATACCTAATAAACGCATGCCTTCAAAAAATAGTCCAACAAACATACATGGTAAACTTGATTCAACAATGACAAATGAATATATTGTCATAATGCGAAAGAACCCCTAACGTATTATAGTTGGCAAGCCAAACATCCTGTCTGATTAACACACAACTGTTGAAATACAAGGATATTTGTTGTACTTTGTCCCAGTTGCAATTGCAGAGACATTACAACACCGGCAAAACCGGTCAAAATACAGGAAGGTAAACATTGAGCATATCAAAAAAGCAAACTCGCGAGTTGGGCAATTTTACTATCGACTTAGCACTCGGGGCTGGGAAGATTCTCAAGCGCGGTTTTAACCGCAATTTCAAAGTTGAATATAAGGGACGCATCGATCCGGTAACAGAGTATGATCTCAAATCAGAACAATAT
>JAYEIF010000189.1:0-9908 GCA_034659895.1 Candidatus Zixiibacteriota bacterium | reverse complement strand
CCAATTCCAACGACATTGCCATTTACAAATACCTCAACAGTAAAAATCTTGTTATGATCGGGACCGGATTCTGTAGCAACGTCGTAGTGCGGCATCCCGTTCCCTTCAGCCTGAATGCGTTCGAGCAATTCCCCTTTGAAATTGTTCCGTGAAATATCAGAAGTAATATCATCTTTACAGGAGTATATCAACCGTATAATGACGCCGCGGGTAGCCTCCATCCCACCGTCGATGAACACCGCCCCAAGTATCGATTCGAAAGCATCTGATACAATTGACAATCGTGTTCTCCCTCCGGAATGGATTTCCTCCGGAGCCAGCAGTATATGTTTGTTAAGACCAGATTGCATGCCCATATCGGCTAAAGTAGTTTCACTTACAAGAAGAGCTTTTAGTTTGGTTAATTCTCCTTCGCGCATCTCTGGATAGTCACGATACAGCTGTTCGGCAATAACAAGGCCAAGAACAGAGTCACCCAAGAACTCCAACCGCTCATTTGATTGGGAATAATTGTCATGGATGTAAGAGTATGAGCGATGTGTCAGAGCCAACAAGAGAATGTTTTGGTCAGTGAAATGATAGCCGATTATATCTTGAACAGCCCCCAAATCTGCTTCAAGCTCAGAATCAGCAGAGCGGTTAAAAACAACAGAAAGTTTTTTCCAAAAGCTCATTTCTATGGTTTATCATCAATTTTTCCAGCCACCAGTGAAACGTTATGGCCGCCAAAACCAAAGGAATTTGATATGGCATAGTGGATATCACGTTCACGGTTACCCCCGGTTACAAAGTCTAGGTCGCACTCTGGATCGAGATTGTCGATATTGACAGTACGATGTATCGTTTTCTTTTCAATCGATTTGAAAGTAGTGATAAGCTCAATCGCACCGGCTGATCCCAGCAAATGTCCAGTCATAGACTTGGTTGAATTGCATGGGATTTCTGATGCTCTCTGACCGAAAACCTGCTTTATAGCCCTGCATTCAGCAATATCTCCAAGGGGTGTAGAGGTACCATGAGTATTGATATAATCCACTTGTTCCCGCTCAATACCAGCATCTTTCAAAGCCATTTCCATAGCTCTACCGGCGCCATGACCATCAGGATTCGGCGCTGTAATATGGTATGCATCAGAAGTTAGACCCGCACCAAGCAGTTCGCCGTAGATTCTGGCGCCACGCGCTTTTGCATGTTCGTATGATTCCAGAATCAGGATGGCTGATCCTTCTCCAATGACAAAACCATCCCTGTCAATATCAAAAGGTCTTGATGCTTTTTCAGGTTCGTCGTTGCGTGTTGAAATCGCTTTTGCCTGACAGAATCCAGCAAATGTCATTGGTGTTATTGTAGATTCAGCGCCACCGGCTACCATTACATCGGCCTGACCACGCTGGATAACATACATAGCGTCCATTATAGCGTGTGCTGATGAAGAGCAGGCGGAAACAGTCGCGTAATTCGGACCACGGAAGCCATATTTTATAGACACTCGTCCGGCACACATATCAATTATTAACATTGGGATAAAAAATGGCGACACGCGCCTCAGCCCGGATTTTTCAAGTACATTATGCTGCTTCTCAAAAGTACTTATTCCACCAATACCAGAACCGATTACAACCCCACATTTGTCAAGGTCGGTTTTTTCTAAATCGAGCCCTGAATCCTTAATGGCCTGCTCCGAAGCCACCAAAGCATATTGCTCAAAAATGTCCATGCGGCGGCTCTCTTTTTTCTCGATGAATGCATCAACATCAAGATTCTTAACTTCTGCCGCAATTTTAGTTGGATATGCCGAAGTGTCGAAGCGTGTAACAGGACCAATTCCAGATTTCCCTTCCAAAAGAGAACTCCAGAGCTCATCAACTGTATTGCCTATCGGACTTACAACCCCAATACCCGTGACAACTACTTTTGTTTTCATATTTCAGATATATTTGGCGTTGATATTAATTATTAAGATTTGTCAGCATGGTCCTCGATATAATTGATAGCGGCACCCACAGATGATATTTTTTCTGCATCTTCGTCAGGAATCTCAATTTCGAATTTCTCCTCCAGTGCCATCACTAACTCAACCGTATCCAGAGAATCAGCGCCGAGATCATCAACAAACTTTGCTTCCGTTGTTACCTGATCCATCTCTACGCCTAACTGTTCAACAATGATATCTTTGACATCGTTTTCTACAGACATTTCAATACTCCTTTATAGTAACTACAATTCCTTGTTTTTATACAATTGACATACCGCCATCTACCGCCAATATCTGCCCTGTAATATACGAAGCATCCTCCGACGCCAAAAACAACACCGCCGAAGCTATATCATCTGGTAAACCAACCCTTTTAGTCAGGGTATTGTCGAGGAGCTGCTTTCTGGCAGCTTCCGGCAGAGATAAAGTCATATCAGTTTCAATAAACCCGGGAGCTATGGCGTTGACCGTTACACCGCGTGAACCTAGCTCCTTGGCTACTGTTCTTGTTAAACCAATCAGGCCGGCTTTGGATGCAGCGTAGTTTCCTTGACCGGCATTTCCATTTAGTCCCACAACCGAACTTATATTAATAATCCGGCCTGAACGCTGCTTCATCATAATCTTCGCGGCCGATTTGGTGACAAGAAATGCTCCTTTGAGATTAATGTCAAGTACCATATCCCAGTCTTTTTCATCCATACGAACTACAAGCGTATCACGAGTTATACCGGCATTGTTGACCACAATATCGACGCTGCCAAAACTTTCAAGCGTTTGCGCAAACAGAGCTTCAACCTCTTTTGCGCTGGTAACATTTACCTTGACGCCGATGGCTTCCCCGGCCATCGTGTCCGCTACATTGTCAACAGTATCTTTGTCTAGATCGCTGATAACAACACGAGCTCCCGCTTTGGAGAATCTTTTTGCGATTGCCAAGCCAATCCCTCGCGCTGATCCTGTTACAATGGCTGTTTTCCCCGATAGATTCATCTTATACCAATCCTTTTTCTGAAGTAGCAAATGTCTCGATATCGGTCAGTGTATCAAGATTAACGAGCTTCTCTGGACGCATATCTCTACGAGCCAATCCGGAAAGCACCTTGCCCGGGCCTATCTCATAAACAGCGCTTACTCCCTGTTCAACCAGATATTTCATTGTCTGCGCCCACATTACCGGTGAAGTCATCTGGGCAACAAGCAAGGGACAGATGGCTTCGGCTGTTGTAACCGACTGAGCCGTTACATTTGCCACAACCGGACGCGATGGAGCCTGATAAGTTTGCTGGGCAAGATATTTTTCTAATCCTGTTTTGGATGACTCCATTAAAGGTGAGTGAAAAGCACCACCGACCTTAAGAATAACCGCCCGCTTTGCTTTAGCCTCTCGGGCAAGCTCAACTGCCTTTTCCACTCCGACAACCTCGCCGGATATCACTATTTGAATAGCGGAATTGTAATTGGCGGGAATCACAATTCCCGCAGAAGACGCCTGATTGCAAATATCCTGTGCCTTATCAGCTTTGAGTCCCATAATAGCCGCCATAGTCCCCGGTCTCTTAATGCAGGCATCCTCCATCAATTCAGCCCGCTTGATAACTGCTTTGACTGCCTGATTATATGTCATTGCTCCGGTAACTGCCAGAGCGCCATACTCGCCCAATGAATGGCCGGCAGCAAAGTCAAAAGCTGGCAGTCGGTTCCCCATGACAGTTAGAACTGCCAATGAGTGCAATAAAATAGCCGGTTGTGTAAAACGTGTACGCTTTAATTCATCGGACGGACCTTCAAATGAAAGTCGGGCAATGTCATAATTCATCTCGTTTGAGGCGAATTCATATAGCATACGTACATCGGAAGAGCTCTCGTATAGTTCTTTCCCCATTCCCACATATTGAGAAGCTTGTCCCGGAAAAAATAAAACTGTCTTGCTCATAATCTCACCACTTCACAAGTGCGGCGCCCCATATCAATCCGCCTCCGAAAGCTACCATCAGGATATAGTCCCCCGGTTTAATTCGGCCTTGACGGTTCGCCTCATCGAGAGCCAATGGCACCGAAGCGGATGAGGTATTGCCGTATTTTTCGATATTAATGAATACTTTGCTCTTGTCTACTTTCAACCGTTTAGCTAGGGCATCGATTATTCTAATGTTTGCCTGATGTGGTATTACCAGAGAAATATCATCACCAGTAATGCCTGCATCATCCATCACCTTTTTCGAAGCGTTGCTCATCTCGCGAACCGCAACTTTGAAAACTTCCGATCCGGACATAATGAGTTTGTCTCGGCCATTATATACATTTTCGGGTGTGTATGGATTTTTAGTTCCACCCACTTCCTGCCAGAGAAGTTCACCAAGGCGGCCATCTGATTTCATAAAGGTTGATACAACTCCACTGTCATTTGTATCAGCGGCAAGCACAACCGCTCCTGCTGCATCGCCAAACAGAACACAGGTCCCACGGTCTTTATAGTTTGTAATTGCCGATAGTTTTTCACAACCAACGACAAGACATTTCTTTGTTGGATCGCTCTCAATCATAGATCTGGCAATTGTCAGGCCATTGATAAATCCTGTACATGCCGCAGCGATATCAAAAGCAACTGCATTAACCAGACCAAGTTTTTCCTGAACGACGCAAGCTTCGGAAGGCAAACGATAATCTGGCGTGACTGTGCCAATAATCAGTACATCAATTTCTTCCGGAGAACAACCTGCCATTTCCATAGCGTTCTGGCACGCATTGGCAGCCATATCGGAGCCAAACGTATTGTCGTCGGCTATTCGTCGCTCTTTGATTCCGGTACGAGCGATAATCCATTCATCAGAAGTATCTATAAGTTTTTCGAAATCAGCGTTGGTCATCCGTCGCGACGGGATAAACGACCCTGTTCCGATTATTTTTGCTTTTATTTTGTGAGCCATTAAAATACCCAAAATGGTTTGTTAACAATTCATCGTGAATTTGTTGCCGAATGCCTTTGATTACCATTTCATATGCCACAGAAATAGCGCTAATAATCGCCTTTGCATTTGAAGTTCCATGACAGATTATTACATTCCCATTTACCCCTAAAAGCGGCGCTCCACCTGCCTCTGCATAATCGAACAGACTTCTCATCCGTCGCAGAAACGGTAGCAATAGTATTGCTCCAATGCGAGAGAAAATATTGGTTTGAATCTGACGTTGCATAGAACTGACAAGCATTGGTTTGACAGACTCAGCAAACTTTAGCAGAATGTTACCCATGAATCCGTCGGTTACCGCAACATCCACACTACCAGAGAGAATGTCACGTCCCTCGATATTTCCTACAAAGTTTATTTTTGAGTCCTGTAATAATTTACCGGCATTAAATGTAAGCTCATTTCCCTTACTGCGCTCCTCGCCAATTGAAATTAGCCCTACACGCGGGGATTCAAGATCATATGCTACACTCGAATATACAGATCCCATAACGGCAAACTGTGACAGATGCTGTGGTTTACAATCAACATTGGCGCCGACATCAAGAACGACTATCGGCCGACCAGTAGATGTTGGGAAAATACTGGCGATAGCGGGGCGATTCACCCCCTCTATACGGCCAAGTTTGAAAAGGGCTGTTGCCATAACCGCTCCCGTGTTACCGGGAGATACAAAAGCGTCCGCCTTACCATCTTTTATCAGGCGAATACCTAACGAGATAGAGCTGTCTTTTATTCGCACACCCTCTGTGGCTGGGATATCCATAGGCACTTCGCCATTGGCGTTGACAACAGAGATATTATCAGGCAGGTCGGAAGAGCGATTAAGGATGTCCTTAATTATCTTCTTTTGACCTGTCAGAATAATATGAAGAGAGTCCTTCAGTCTGCGAGCTGCTTCCAAACCACCATTGATGATTTCAGCAGGCCCTTTGTCTGATCCCATTACATCAAGAACAATAGTACTTTTTTCTTTTGTATTCATTCTGCACTTAGATAACGGTTTTTTTCAACGGGCTGTCAAACTTCCTAACCTTCTTTTCCAAGCAATATCTTTCGGCCATTGTAATAACCGCAATTTGTGCATACGTGATGCGGGAGTCGAGGGCTATGGCAGTGTGGGCACTCAACCACATTTGGAGTGGGAATTTTCCAGTTAGTTCGCCGTTTGCGGCCTCTTGTACTTGAGTGACGTCTCTTTGGAAGTGGCATCAGTCTATCCTATCTTTTCTTGGTTAAACTATTCTTTAGGTCTTTAAGACCATTCCATCTTTCATTTATCTGTTCATAATGGCAGTTACATTCATGTAAGTTAAGGTTCGTTCCGCAGATGGGACATAATCCTCGACAATTATCGGAACATATCGGCATCATTGGCACAGCCAATATAATGGCTTGCCGAACTATATTGTAGAGTTCGACCACCTGATCCTCACCTTGATAAAACACATAATTTTCGTCGTCCTCAGCTTCCTTTCGCAACTCTTCATAAGTCACCTTAGAAGAAACAATAAAATCAGTACTGGTGCTCAACTCTGTCTCATACTGTCCCAAACAGCGAGAGCACTCCAGAGTTACAACTGCACTTATACCAGCCTGACAGAAATACTCATCATCGGATTTCTGAATATCCAAGTCAACTACAACCCGTCGTATCCCAAAGACTCCGTCATAATCAATTTCAAAGGAGTCGGAGCCTGTTTCCAGACAAACTTGGGCAGGAAAGGTATCGAAATCCTGCAGACGTAATTTCATAACTCATCATTTTAGTCAAAAAAGTCCAATAAGTCAAGGATAAACAATCCTTTTCACAATCATAATATCAATAGTAGAATGGCGGGGTCAATATTGTAAAATCGTATAAGCATTTTTTCCGAACAGCTCTATCTTTTGTTGATTATCATGTTTATTGAAGTTGATTTGTATTAAAAATATAACAAAGCTGTTTGTTTGCCTGTGCCAGAACAGCCTTAAAAATATTACGGAGGAGTGGATGCCGTCAAAATCAACACCCGCAGTCAAA
The DNA here is from genome assembly GCA_034659895.1 of Candidatus Zixiibacteriota bacterium. Classification (GTDB taxonomy): domain Bacteria; phylum Zixibacteria; class MSB-5A5; order GN15; family FEB-12; genus B120-G9. The sequence goes on along the minus strand of JAYEIF010000189.1, from coordinate 2,938 downwards.
AAACCGCGTGAATTGAAAGCCAAAGACCTTAACTACCAGATAGATTTCAAGCCTCGTGGAATAAAGTCATCAGATGATATTAACGCCTGTATCGGAGTTATTGGTCAGAAACGAGCCATCGAGGCGATGAAAGCCGGTCTGCATATTGACAGTTTCGGGTACAACATTTTCGTTACCGGCATGACTGGAACCGGCCGAGTTGCAGCGGTAAAGCATGTACTAGCGGAGCATAAAGCCAAACGTCCGAATCTCACCGATGTATGCTATGTCAACAATTTCAAGAACGAAGATTGTCCTCGTATTCTCACTTTCGAAGCAGGTGACGGAACGCGGTTTAAAAAAGATATGGCGTACCTTATCAATTCCATACGCAAAGCGGTTCCGAAGATTTTTATGTCGGAGGATTACAAAGACAGGCAGAGTCGTGTTGTGCGAGAGTTCGAAAACCGTCAAAAGAAACTCATTAATGACTTTGAAGAAAAACTGAGCAGCGGAGGCTTCGTTATGGTTCAGCTTCAGTCGAATGCTGGAACTCGTAATGAGATTCAACCGTTGATTGATGAAGAGCCGACGTCACTGGAAAGTCTCGAACGTTTGGCTCATGACGGGAAATTCTCTTTGTCGCGGCTTGACGAATTGCGACGCACATGGGACAGTCTTCGTCGAGAGTTTGACGCCACTACAGTAGAATCGAAAAAACTGACCAATAAAATGGAGCAGGCTCTCGAAAAATTGAATTTCTCTATGGTAGCGCCTTTAATAGCAGACAAAATTAACCTGATTAAAAAACGATTCTCAGATGAAAAGGTAGTTTCATACCTTGAAGAGGTCGAAGAAGCTCTGGTTAATGGTTTAGACCGCTTTATGGAAGCGCGGCCGCGGCGCGGCGAAGAAGAACCACCACCTTACCGAAAACGTGAGCCATTTGAGGATTTTTCTGTCAATCTTATTTTGGATAACTCTGCCACCGATACTGTGCCGGTGATTATTGAAAAATCTCCATCCTACAAGAATCTGTTTGGCTCGTTGGAACGAGTAGTTGATCGTTTCGGCTACTGGCGAACAGACTTCACTCGCATTTTCGCTGGTTCGCTTCTTCACGCAGCAGGTGGATTTCTCGTTCTTAACGCTATGGACGTATTGACCGAACCCGGTGTGTGGATGCATCTAAAGCGAACACTGCGTAATGGGGAAATTGAGATCACTGGCTTTGATCCATTTTATATGATGGCCGGAGCTGGTATCAAACCGGAACCTATCCCAATCAATGTTAAGGTCATTCTTATTGGGGAACCGCGAACATATCAACTGTTGTGGCAACTTGATGACGATTTTAAGAAGGTATTTAAGATCAAGGCTGAGTTCGACAACAATATAAAGTGTAATAATAATCATCTTCGTAGTTACTTTGAATTTATTCGGCGAGTAGTGGAAGAAGAGCAACTTTCCACATTTGATCTCAGCGGTATGCAGGCAGTGGCTGAGTATGGAATACGTCTGTCCGGTCGTCAGGGAAAACTTACCACACGCCTTACGCTGGTTTCAAACATTATTAGGGAAAGCGCTTACTGTGCCAGGCAGCGACGAGCCAGCAAAGTGCAACGTAAAGATGTTTACAATGCCATTAATCTGAAACGAGCACGCGTGAATCTATCCGAGGACAAAATCCAGGAAATGTTTGACAATGAAACTCTCATGGTTTCGACTTCCGGAAAAGAAGTTGGCCAAATCAACGGGTTGGCTGTGTATAGCCAAGGGGAGTATTCATTCGGAAGGCCAACCCGCATCACGGCAAGCACATCAATGGGTAGAGCGGGAGTAATCAACATTGAACGTGAATCTGATCTTTCTGGTCCAATTCATAACAAAGGCGTACTGGTTTTAAGTGGTTATCTGCGTTATATGTTTGCGCAGGATAAACCATTGCAAATGTCGGCTTCAATTTCGTTTGAACAGTCTTACAGCGGTGTTGATGGTGACTCTGCTTCGTCAACAGAGATATATGTAATCCTGTCGTCGCTGAGCGGTATTCCCTTAAAGCAAAGCATAGCTGTAACGGGCTCGGTCAACCAGCATGGAGAGATTCAACCTATCGGGGGAGTAAATGAAAAGATAGAGGGCTTCTTCGATGTATGCAAAAGCCGTCGCTTATCCGGACATCAGGGAGTAATAATACCACACCAGAATGTCCCAGACTTGTTACTGCGGCCGGATGTTCTCGAAGCTATTAGTGACGGTAAGTTCCATGTCTACCCAATTAAGACAATCAACGAAGGAGTGGAAATACTCACAGGCAACCCCGCGGGACGACGTCTTAAGAGTGGAAAGTTTTCAAAGGGTTCTGTTTTTGAAACTGTGGATGAAAAGCTTCTCAACATGGCGATTACTCTTCATAACTTTGGCCGTGACACTAACAATGGAGATGACAACAAAAAGAAACGCAATGATGGCTGAAAAAATGACATTGATAACGTTTCTTTATGTCAGATGTAAATCCAGTATACCGATACCCTTCCTCAGAAATGATAACATATACAATGAACATATTACTTGATTAACAAAATTCCCCAAAAACAATTGACGTTAGAGGATAATATTTGGTGGCGGGGAGAGGATTTGAACCTCTGATCCGCCTTGGGCGGATTATGAGCCACGAAGAGTCAGATTAAGAAACTCTCGCCCATGACCACTTTTCAACCATCGCTCTCTTTGTAGAGCTTCAGTTTTATTGCTGAATTGTTCTGAGTAAACCAGTTGCCAGTTTGTTCCCCTTTTAGTCCAACGAGATATGCCAGAATTATGTTGATCTATACGTTTCTTTATGTCAGATGTAAATCCAGTATACCGATACCCTTCCTCAGAAATGATAACATATACAATGAACATATTACTTGATTAACAAAATTCCCCAAAAACAATTGACGTTAGAGGATAATAT
>JAYEIF010000188.1:0-10121 GCA_034659895.1 Candidatus Zixiibacteriota bacterium | reverse complement strand
CGTAGCAGCGGGGCTTGTCTCCGCCCTGCCTGTCGCAGACAGGTGTGTGTATAGAAACGGGCGACACGCCACGGCGCACTTTCAGCACAAGGCCGCCCGCTACCTGTCCGCTTGACAGGCGGGCGCGCCCGCCAAAGGCGGGGAGATTGTGGTACATAATAACTAATTATTCAGCAAGCCCTATCTAATAATATCCAACAATTATCTCGAACGAATCTTGTTCGCTATAATTTCCCCTTGTCAGCGATATCTCCAATAATCGGAAGGCGGTAATTTTTCCCCTGAATGGCAAAGATAATTCCCGCTATTGATAAAGCCGCGGCAAGTACAATGAGCACTTTGAAAACAAAATCCGCAATTCCATCAACGAGAAACAGAGCCGCAACAAACTCAACAAGAAACAATATAACACCCTGACGAGCATGGAAGCGAGCTTCTTTATTTTTATTCATGTTCACGAGAGGAATGAAGCATAAAAACGGAATGTATGACAATATAGCAGCCATGCGCCCTTCCTCGGTTTCAAAGCCATCCTTTTTTGAAGATGTTTCGGATTGTTCGTCGAAGTCTTGTTGTTCCAGTTCAGGAACAACACCTGCTGGTTGATCACTATGATTATCTTGAAAGAACGATTCAGTCATGAGATACTCCTCTCTCAAATTATCCCATTGGCCAGAATAACTCCTGACCAGTTTGGAATACCGGAATTTTAATTGGCTCACCTTCCGGCCAACTCTCCAATACTACCTCACCATCCAGCAAAGTCACAGAAAATCCCAATTCGCCAAATTCTTCTGCCAATATATGTCGCCTTGGCACAGACACTTCCAATACTTTGTCTAACACTGCCTTGCCAACTTCTTTAGCTTCAAAGCGATTACCGACCTTCTGAAGCTTTAATGTAATAACCTTCAGCTCTGGAGAATAGCAATTTAGTTTCAGTGCCGGCTCTTTAATGGATTTTATCGCTTTTTTATCAACAAAGTCAAGTCTAATGTAAAAATTCTCATAATCGTAAGCGAATAGAATTTCTGACAGATATTGTTCGGCACGATGCATAGCGCCGCCAGCTTCTATACAATTATATGATCCAGCTCCAGCCCATTCATAAAAATTTGTTTGTTGACCATCAATATCCGGTGTAATTAAATCGTCAGGAAGAGCGATGTTTTCTCTGGGTCCTCCGCGAAAGATTGGAGTAAGCAGCTCAACAGGCACATCTGTTCCCAGCAATTTGTACATATTGATAAGATGATGCCTGAAAATGCTGTCAAACTGTTCGTTGTATGCTCCGCGATGTTCGTCTCCATACCACCAGCACCAGTCTGATCCTTCAGCAATATAGATTTGACGCCACGCAGCTTTGAGTTTTATAGAATCAAAATCTGGGTGTTGTGACTCAAAGGAAACAAGAGCATCTCGTGCAACAGACAAGTGATCCCAGGCTGTGTTATCCTCTTCATGTCCAATCCAAATACGGAAATTGTGGTTAATCCATGATCCTGCAAAAATAGCCGGCAACCGACGCGGGTTGATGCCTGTTGCGGCTTCTGTCATAGTAACAGTTTCAATTTCAGGATCAGTGCTCAATTGACGGTAGAATTCGTCAAGGAAATCATGAGCGTCGTTCGGAAAGTACTCCCAAGCATTTTCACCATCAAGAATAACCGGAATAACAACGTCATCACTCCTGCCTTTATAAAGACGGCCAATTCTTTTGAGGTGTGACATGAAATCATTAACAGCCCGATCGGCATCCCATCCAGAATACACAAACCCAATACGATCCGAGAGAGAATGATCGCGGAAGAAGATTTTTAATCCCGAGCCGTATTTATAGACAGTGTGTAAAGGATTATCTGATCGAGCAAGAGAAGCCTTGTCCAATGAGTGGTAAAGAATTTCCTCATCGGAGGCAATCCACTTTACACCTAATTTCAAGCATATTTTAGCCATTTCCTCTGATACAGATCCTTCTGATGGCCACATTCCCTGTAATGGTCTGTCAAAAAGTTCCTCAAACTTCTCCATCGACATTGAAATTTGCCGTTCGGCATCTTCCGGATGACAAAATCTTGCTTTTGGCAGGGTTATATTGGGAAGCGCTTCAAGAGCGCTATCAGTATTGCAGAGAAGTGGCAAAATGGGATGGTAATAGGGGGTAAATGAAATATCAATTTTCCCCTGCTGGTAGAGATCGCGATGAGTTGGAACTATTCTCGCCATTAGATCCATTTGCCAGTCAAGCAATGCGTGCTTTTCCTCCTCGCTAAAATGGCGTTCTTTCCGATGCAATGACTGAATTGGTTCTTCGCTTGCAAATAACGGATCAACCCATGTTAGATTAGACCAGACTTGCAGGTCTCGCAGTTCTTCTGATGAGAATAGAGCTGGCAAGACTGAATCGTCAGGACAATTACGCATTTTCTGGTACAGTTCACGATATCGGTTATGCGGATCTATCATTTGTGGCGGATGAGCGTTGAATAATGTGTTAAGGATTTCTCGACGTTGATCCTCAGTAAGGTCTTCCGCCCTGAGACGGCTCAAATCAATGTGATTGTCACTACCGCCATCAAGGTATATTTGCAGTTGATCCAAAAGCGACGGCACGAGATTGAAAGTCGTTTTGACATTATCATACCGCGCCGCCATAAGCGGCATATCAAGATAGTCTTTTATTGCGTGAAGACGAACCCAAGGAAGAACCATCCGGTTTGAGCCTGGTTCCTGATAATTGGGCTGATGCATGTGCCACAGAATGGCAACTTTTACCGGCTTTGATACAACCACCAGAATTGCCCTGTATTAGGAATATTTACTTCTCTGCTACAGTTTGCGAATTCTCACCAAAAAAGCGAGCGGCACGTTTGTAAAGATCTGTATCCTCATATTTTTCTTTGATGATATCAAGCTGAGCCTGAGCTTTTTCAACATTCCCGGCTAACAAGTAGTTTCGTTCAGCTGAGTATAGATAATCACCCTCAATTGGGCCATCCGGAAATGCTTCTACCGCCGCAACATAATCGGATGCTGCTTCGTCGAACTGTGCCTGATTTTCATGTACAGCTCCCATTCCGCCAAATGCTGCAGACAGATTGAGAGAATTATTTTGAAACTGCTTAACGTACATCTTCCAGTATCGGAGTGCCTCGGAGTAGTTGCGTATCTCGAAATTGATATTACCCAATGCGTATGTACTCTTTTCAAGCAATTCTTTGTCGCTGGTTGATTCTATTAACTCCGTCAGACCGGCAATGGCTACCTGCCGATTGCCATTACGGTTTTCCATCATAGCGTTGGCGTAGGCTTTGCTGTCACGAACAGCCGCTTCTTTTTGGCTGTTAATATAGTAAACCCCAGCTACAATTAAAAGAGCAACGACAATAACACCAATCACATAGAATTGCCAGTTCTCCAAAAACTGATGTTTAGAACTTAGCATAAAGGTTGTAAACTTATCTTCTTTCATCTGTCTTTTAGTCAATCTAACTTTACCGTCATACATATATAATTCTCCACTAATTGCTTGCTATGAATTATCGGCAGTTGTCGAGTATGGATTAGAAAAAATATGGTGGGTGAAAGCAATTTGGTATCCACCCACCTGATAATTCTGCCTTAGAAATATCCAGTAAACATCAAATTAAAGTGATAATTCTTACTATTAAGCTTATTATATTTTATTCCTTCGGGTGTTATAAAGTCAGAAGTGTAGTCATACGAGCTGTAAGTATATGCACAATCAAGATGAATTTGCTCCCACCAGATTCCTGTTCCAAAAGAAAGAGAATAACTGTAAGTCTTTTGACGTGTTGAGTCTAAAGTTCCATCATTAATATCATAAGCCGGATAAATTAAAGGCGAGATCCCAAAACCTGCTCGTACTGGAACTTGTCCAATTCCTGTCTGCATCATATACTCACCACCACACCGCAAGTCTAATACATTTGTCCAATCAGGATCATTCTCCGTATAGAATTCCTCATTCTCACTTCCCGGATCGAGGAAAACACTATCTCTTACTTTTGTTTTAGAGTTACCAAATGCACGATATACCCCATCGGCTGAAAGCAAAAGTTTATCAGTAGCTCGATATGCAACTCCTACACCAATAATCCAGGGGATATCATACTTAATCTTAATGTCATCATAATAAGTCGTGTCAGTGCCATCAGGTATAGGCAGGTCATTAACATAACTGATACGGTAAATTGAACGGCCTATCTTTTTATTGAGAGAAAACGGGGTACGGATAATACCGCCGATGTCAAACTTATCTCCGCTGTATTTTCCTCCGATAGTAAAATTGATTCCGGAGAACTTGTTGGTGTCCAACACCTGAGTGGTATATGAGTATTTGTAAGTCTGTAAATTGAAATAGTTTATGAGGGAATCAGTTTTACTATATTTATGTGTATCTTGCACCGTAGTACCTGTGTAGATATTTGCCGCTACCCCAATAGTAATGTTGTTATACACTCTTGTACCGGCACTGAAAATAACCGATGCCAAACCACCCCATGCCTCAGGTTCACTCGAACTCTGATATATTATCGTATCTAATATGTATTGAGTTTCGGATAGATAAAATTTCCGAATGATCGGAAACTCATATGAGTAACCGCCTGCATTATAAAATTCACCATTGCGGGTATAATTAAACGAACCGACAAAAGGATGTCCCTTGATACGAATCGGAGCAACAAAATTGATCGATGAAACAGCGCCAAACGAACCGCTATGTCCTACTTTTAATGAGGTACTATCAATTGTATAATTTGTACGGCTCTCTCCACGCGGCATGAAAGAACCCCATGAAAGTGAGAGAGTCGGTTTTTCAAGACCATATAGTCCAGCTGGGTTCCAACTTCCGGCAGTATTATCATTGGACACTCCAAGGAAGGCTTTGCCCATTCCCTCTGCACGTGCTCCACCCCCAGAGAAATCCATAGAGTATTGTCCCATTACAGAAACCGCCAAAAACAATACTAACACTACGCTTCTAAACAACAATGACATCATGCCTTATATCTCCTTTATAACAAACGCAAAAACTTATTTCCAATCTTATAGACGCTTCAAAAGCTAAAAACGACTAAAGAATATATTGATAATTTACGGCTGTGTCAAACACTTTTGCCGATAATATACTGGAAGTACAAAATTGCATATTTTTACAGATTTTTTAATCTAACACAAAGGAAACCCCAAGCAGGACAACGCATTCCAGTGATTCAGCTATGTATGTAAATTGAATAAACGAGGGGATGTATTCGATTTAGATTCAGAAGAATATAGATTATAGCTTTAACTCCCAAAGTAGGCGAATAAATCATGTGATAAATATAATTTTATTCCACACTAAAGATTTTGAGAGAGTGGTCGATTTCCTTAATAGATGTGTCAATATGAAACAGGATTGTGAGAATGAAAACGAAACAGTTGAACGGTGTCAATGAGTATACTCCCGGTGGATGGGAGTCAACATTACAAGATAGTAGCGCAACTACTGTGCCACAGACAACAACGTTTGAGAGCGCGGTAAGTCATCTTCCAATAGGTGCCAAAGTAGCGGCTGCTTCATCTCTATTGTTGGGAGTTGGATTGCGTGATTGGTTAACGAACCAAGAGAGTGCTTTTCTTGATCTTTTGGCTCCTGAAAATCATCAGGTGTTCCTCATACGAGAAGGTCGCTTCCTGTATCCGAAAGGCGCTCCCTTGTTCCCGCTTGATGTGATTAATCCGTCCTCGGAGCTGGCAGGGGAAGCTATTTTTTCACATAGGTATGAACTAACCTCAGATATTGGTCGCAAGGTATACCGCGCTCGCACTACCAGTATCAAACTTGAACGGGGAAGTTCTCTCATTTTCGGATTGTTTAGTCCTGAAGACGCTGCCTTCAATGATGATATCGATGACCGTTTTTCCAGTCTTGTTTATATGTTCCGTAAGGCATCCAAATCAGCTCGAAAGACTTGCAAGATATTACAAAAGAAGATAGACAACAGTCGGGCGCAATTAATAGTGAATCGCGCTTCAGGTTGTGTTGTCCATGCTAATCGTGAGGCAGGGTCAATGCTTGCCAATGAGTTACACGATTTGGTTGGTAGTGAATATAGTCACACTGCCAGCAAAATTGGTGATCTGAGCACACAGCATAAAATATCGTTGGAGAATTTTAAGGTAGATGATATTAATCTATCCCTTGTAACTTTGACTCCGCTAAACAGGGACACAACATCTGCAACGCCGGCTGAAACCGACACCAACTCAGTCAGGTTCAAGGATTCACTATCTGCTATTGTTACAGCTGCCAGTGTAATTGAATCCTCATTCGATTCACTCAATGCGAGAGAAATCAAAGATATGGCAAATGTCATTCTCGATGAAGCCTATGATGTCAACAGACAACTTTCGATAGAAAATCAGCTCAAGAAATATGCTAAGCGTACACAGTATCGGGTTAATCTCCAATATGAAGTCGAAAAAGCCATTGATAGTATCACATCTGCTAATCGATTCACAGGTGAAATTAAACTGCATGTTTCTTCTGAGTTTCCTTATGCAACTGCGCCTTGTGATGTGTATGTGAATCTGTTCGAATCCGTTCTCTCAGTTCATTCACGTGCAGCAGGAAATGCAAGCAAAACACTGGTTAGTATATCATCTGATGATGTTGATAGAAAGTTGTCAGTAATTATCTCAACTCGAAGCTCCGGTGCTATTCATCGAAGTTTTCTAAACAATGGCTTGCAACAAGACATCGAAAGGCTTGCTAAGAAGCTGGACGTGGGACTCCAGTACGAGCTTGACGATCAATCAAGCAGAATTGTAACATCCATCATCATTCCACTACAGGAGACTCTTGCCAGATGAACATTTTCAATAATGCAACCAGTGCGAAAATTCTTCTGATTGATAATACTGAAAGCGAACCCAAAAGCCTATCTGTTGTTCTCGAACAAGGTTCATTCAATTTCACAAAAGTCAGTTCGCTTGAGAAAGCCATAACAGCTTTGGAGCAATCGGAGATTCATGTGGCAGTGGTTATGATGCGACATGAACAATTTGACTCTTCCGAGATTGTACGTAACATAAAACATATTTCTCCTTTCACTGAGGTTATAGTAGTAACGTCGCCAGAGTCTCAAGATGAAATTGGGAAAGTTGATGAGGCTGGAGCTTTTGATAGCATATTAGAACCGGTATCAACAGACAGAATGCTCTTGCGCATTCGGAAAGCAGTGCAATACCGGAACATCAAGCTTGACCGAAGCTTTCTGAAAGAGCAGACTGCAATGCGTTACGGTTTCGATAATATAGTTGGTATCTCTGAATCTATTTCCGAGCTAAAGAATACCATAGGCCGCATAGCTCCAACTGATATCCCCGTTATGATTACAGGTGCTTCTGGCACAGGTAAAGAACTTGTGGCTCGCATTATTCATCACCATTCCAATCGAAGGGAACATGAATTTGTAATGGTTGACTGTTCTGCGCTGCCAGAGGATATGCTGGCTGTTCAATTGTTTGAATCAGATTCGGGACGCTCTGAATCGGACAGGTCTGCAGGCTTATCTTTGCTTGAGCGAGCTGATGGCGGGACACTTGTACTTGATAGTGCAGAATGTCTGGATAAAGACATTCAGAATCGCCTTGAATCGTTTCTCAAGAATTTTACTATTTATCGACCTGATGGTCAGTCTCGAAGATTGGATATTCGTTTTGTCACGATAGCCCGTGAAGACCTCAGTGCTAAAGTTGCCGAGGGGGAGTTTAGTCAGTATCTATTTGATAAATTGAGCACAATAGTGATAAAATTGCCGGGGTTAGCCGAGCGAGAAGAGGATATCGAAATCCTTACTGAGTATTTTCTCCGAACGATTGCTTCTGAGAGTAACAGTTTATCAAAAACCATTACCCGTACAGCTATTGATCGTCTCCATCATTATACGTGGCCCGGTAATGTTCGTGAATTGGAGAATACTCTAAGGCGAGCAGTTGCTCTATGCGGCAAATCCCAGCTCGATGTCGATGATATCTCTTTCATAAACACCGGTTCGGTTGAGCAAACTATACCCGAACAGGAAATCCAGTCCAAAAGGACTGCTACACGACTCGATGAAAACCAGCGATCGTTGATTAAGAGAGTGCTTGGTGAGAATGAATGGAACTATACGCAAACCGCACAGGAACTTGGCATAGGACGCACAACACTATGGCGAAAGGTTAAGAAATATAATCTCAAGAAAGAAACCAACCACTCATAATCGAAGAGTCTGACAAATGCTATGAGCTTTTTCAATTGGATAAAGAACTCCTTTGAAGTCGATGAGTCAAAAGGCCACACTGAGCTTGAAACACAAGTTACCGGTAAAAACTGTTCCAATCTTGCTCAGGCATTTTCCGACATTACAGGAGAACTCTCCAAGGATTTTGACATAACTAAGGGTGTGTTGGTTATAAAGATGCAGGACACACAGAATCTTGCCGCTATTTCAACGTGGAAGGATGGTGTAATGCGTGATGGCCTGACAGTGTCGCTCCCATCCAAATCATCTCTATTTGAAAAAGTTGCCGATGATGGCAGTGTTTATACAGAAGACTTTTGCTCAGCATTCAGTGGAAATTTCTTTGAGAGGAAACTGCTGTTGGATGATGACAGTCGTTCTTTCGTAGTCCAACCACTTAAAACGGACGGAACAGTAGTTGGATTACTGGCTTACAGTTCAAATCAGCCTACAGCCTTTGTGATGTTCGAAGAGGGTGTCGTACAACCAACAACTGAGAAGTTTGCTTCCGATATCAAATCTCTATTAATGAAGCCTTGATATATCAAATCAAGGGAGTTTTTCAGTCATAGCTCGTTCAAAATCAATTTCCTGTATTGGAACGAATGTGTCTGCGGGCGCGATTGTGCTCCGCATTGGTCCTTGAAAATACATGCCCACCAGCTTTATTTGCTACAAAGAAAAGATAATCGGTCTCAGCGGGATTTATCGCCGCACGGATGGCATCCAGTCCCGGAGAGTTTATCGGGGTGGGCGGTAACCCCTTGTGAAGATATGTATTGTAGGGAGTGTCTTTCCGTAGATCACGTCGGTAGAGTGGTCGATTAAGTCCGCCAAGACCATAAATAATTGTCGGGTCAGCATCAAGCTTCATGTTTCGACGCAGGCGATTGGTGTAAACTGAGGCTACCAACACACGCTCAGAGTCGAGCAATGTTTCCGCTTCGATGATTGAAGCCAGCTTGATTATATCCAGTTGAGATAACCCATCCACAATGGAATCTGGCCAGATGGTATCAACCTGAGAATGATACCGATTAATCATTGACTGCGCTGCAGCTTGTTCAGATATGCCCCACGCAAATTGATACGTTTCAGGAAACAAAAACCCTTCCAGACATGGTAATCCTGTTTCTGCCAGAAAGATTGAGTCGTGATTCAAAGATACAAACGTCGAGGAATCCAATTCCAATTTGCCTGACAGTAAAGATGCTATTCTCCAGACAGGGAATCCTTCGGGGATTGTAACTTTTATCCTTAGAAAATCAGCCCGCTGGAATTTGTCCAGAACCGAGTGGCACGAGTTACAACCGCTGAAATCATACCGTCCGGATGTCAATTTGGTATCAACTCCCATTATGCGGGCAAAAAAGGAAAACCAAAATCTGGATGACACAACTTTTTGCGATACCAAAGTGTCAGCAACTGTTGCGAAGTTTTCACCGGGAGTAACCACAACTGACACTACTCTATCACCAATATCGATCGTTCGGTAGAAATTCCAGAAAGCAAAAACTGACCCAAGAAACAAAATGCCCAACACAGCTATTACAATTGTTCTGAATTTGTGTTTCATAGTTATCCTATAGCTATATAACAGCGCCACAACAGTTAATAGAACAACATCGGTCAATAACAACTACGCTGTTGCCAATAGATACAGTCTGCATTCTCAGCATTTTTATAGCTTTAGTTCCTTGTTAGGGCTTGCTGAATAATTAGTTATTATGTACCACAATCTCCCCGCCTTTGGCGGGCGCGTAGCGGGCGGCCTTGTGCTGAAAGTGCGCCGTGGCGTGTCGCCCGTTTCTATACACACAGCGGAGA
>JAYEIF010000187.1:0-10180 GCA_034659895.1 Candidatus Zixiibacteriota bacterium | reverse complement strand
CACGCCATGGCGCACTTCCTGTGCGCCGACAGGCACGTCAGCTCGCGTAGCAGCGGGGCTTGTCTCCGCCCTGCCTGTCGCAGACAGGTGTGTGTATAGAAACGGGCGACACGCCACGGCGCACTTTTAGCACAAGGCCGCCCGCTACGCGCCCGCCAAAGGCGGGGAGATTGTGGTACATAATAACTAATTATTCAACAAACCCTAATATAAATGGGTCAGGAATCAGATAGAATTCCTGACCCATAACTTAATCACTTGTCATAATAAACTGTGGTTGCATTTCGAAGCTTTTGTAAAGAGGGCGAAGCCTATCCTTATTGTAGTATTTCTCAACGTTTACATGCTTTTTGGAGCTGGTAACAATATCAATCGGGACATTGTCGTAACGGCCATTTTTCAGTACAACCAACCTGCCATGGATCCCCTTTAACGCTAAATCCAGTGCCAGGTTGCCATAAGCCATTGGAACAATAGAATCAATAGCATCAGGATCGCCTCCGCGAACAAAGTAGCCCAACTTTTGGTTTATGGCACTTATAGGCTTCCCATTGTTGTATTTTGGCGACAACTCGTTTAGTTTTGCTGAAACTAAATCTCCAATCCCTCCCAACTTGGCGTGCCCATAGGCATCTCTAGTCATATCCTTATAGACCATTTCGCTGCCTTCAAACGTAGCGCCTTCTGATACAAGTACAACTGAATATTTACTGCGGCTTCTGTTACGGTCATTAGAAAGTAACTCGGTCAGCCGATCGATATCAAACTTGTATTCTGGGATAACACACCGGTTGGCAGCTCCAGCCATTGTTGGCAGCATGGCTGTGAATCCTGCATAGCGTCCAAATACTTCCAGGACAAGAAACCTCTCGTGAGATCCTGCCGAAGTGCGTAAACTATTGGTCATCATTATTGTTCTTGTGACACAAGTGCTGAAACCGATGCAATAGTCAGTTCCTGGCACATCGTTGTCCATCGTCTTGGGCATTGCAATAACTTTCACACCTTCTTTATAGAGACGGACAGCATAGCTAAGAGTATCATCACCGCCAATTGGGATAAGACAGTCAATACCAAGGAAATCAAGACTTTTTAGTACCTCGGGTGTCAAGTCATTTATTTCATCATCATAGCTGTTTTTCAGATGGTCCGGTAAGTTTTCCCTTGGAACGTGACCGGGATGAGTTCGGGAACTATGCAAGAAAGTTCCGCCAGTTCGACCGGCTTTATTGACAATCTCCTCAGTGAGAATTTGGAAATTGTTACTGTTGTCAACATCTGGATCGCAGACCATATCGACCAAACCAGCCCAGCCACGTCGGATGCCGACCACTTGATAACCTTCCCTGGAAGCTCTGATTGTAATTGCTCTGATAGCCGGATTCAGTCCCGGGACGTCACCACCGCCAGTAAGAATGCCAATCACACCACGTTTTGATTTTATATTTGTCATTGCAAATTACTCCGTATTCTATTTACAAAGTTAAGACTCGCTTGGAGTCCCGTATCAAGCTGCGGTTTGCCGTGTGGTTCCCCGCACTAACAGATGTCGGCTAAATGTTGAATCAGCTTGATACCGCTCTGTAAAAGTAACTACTTCTTAATGAAGATGTCAACTTTTGAGATATGTTTGAGCTTTGACAATCGTGTCATTATTTAACAACAACACGTGGAATATCAGGAGATAAACGCACCAATGCCTCATAATTTAGCAAATTCGACATATCACTAAACGAACTGATAGTTATCTGAGAGTTCTTCTGTTTCCCAATAATTACGACTTCATCACCTATTTCCACATTACTAATTTCCGATACGTTGACAATGATTACATTCATGTTGACATTGCCCACGATATTTGCTCGCTTACCATGAATAAGAACCTTACCGAAATTGCTCAGGCTTCGACGGAATCCATGAAAATAACCAACAGGGATTGTGGCAATCTTCTGTTGTCGCATTGTAAGGTAGGATGTGCCATAACCAACAAATTCACCCTGCTTTACATTTTTCACACTCATCACATGGCTTTTCCAGCATATTACTTGCTTTAGTGGATCAACATATCGTCTTTTCATTTTACCATTGACTTGCAAAACATAATGCATTTTTGTTTCTTTGCTTGGCCAGAAACCGTACTGGGCAATACCAATTCTAACCATATCCATTACTGTTTCTGGATAATTGAGGGCTGCAGCGGAAGAGGCAGTGTGTCGAAGATTAAATGGCACACCTTTTTTCCTCAACAATTTACATTGATCATTGAATAACCATATCTGATCCTGGATTCGTTTGTAGTTAGCAATGTTTTCGGCTCCAGCAAAGTGAGTGCAGACACCTTCCACACTCAGACAATCCTGATTATTTATGACAAGGTTAGCTGCATTGTCCAGCCAAACATCTTCCAAACCTGTGCGATTCAATCCGGTTTCCAGCTCAAGATGCACTTTTGCCTTGATACCCAATTTGCGAGAAATAGCTATGGTTCGCTCCAAACGACTCAATACAAATATATAGAAAGCAATGCCGTTTTCTATAGCCCATCCCATTGCTTCGTCAGTAATATCCCCCATAATCATTATGTCGCTATTTTTTGTCAGTGCTTTCTTTGCCTTGAAGGCTTCACCCGCATCGAAAACAGAAAAATGACGTACTCCACAGCTTTCCGCAAGGGGAACAAATACGTCGATGCCGTGACCGTAAGCATTTCCCTTAATGACCGATGAAATGATAACATCCTTGCCAAGTTCTTTTCTAAGAAAGCGAAGATTTTTAGCTAACGCCGCCTTACTTAATTCTATATATGACGAGCTGAACATTTTCTTAACCAAGTAATGAATTTATAATCCGTAAGAATGTGCTGATTCCTGTCTCAATTAGATCGTCGGGGAAGTCATAATCAGGATGATGCAGTGACGGGTGATTTTCTCCTGCCCCAAGACCAAAAATTGCTCCTTTATACCTTGAAGTGAAGTGTCCGAAATCTTCCGACCAGGCAAACGGTATCTGTTGCTGATGGATACTCAACCCCAAACCTTTAGCCGATTCTTCAATCAGACTGACAATATCATAATCATTGACAGTTGATGGAAAAACCTCAGTGGAATCAGTTGTAACATTTAACCCAAATACATCGGCTGTGTTTTTGGCAAATGAAATAGCTCTTTTGTTGAGGGTCTCCATCACATCTTGTGAATGTGAGCGTAATGTTACCATAACATCCCCTTCTCCGGGCGATGTCCCAAACGCAACCTCACCAAGTTTTGCGTGAATCACGGTAGCTTGAGCTGATTCATGCAGAGAAGTATGGAACTGGGGTATAGCGCTTATCCCTTGTATTAGCTGTGCCACAGCCAAAGCAGGACTGTTGCCTTCCTTTGGTTCGGCGGCATGTGATGTTTGCCCTCGCAAGTGCATACGCAACCCCATAGAGGCTGAGGCAAATAAGCCATTTCTTGTAACAATTTGTCCTAACGGATACCCCGGCAGATTATGGAGCGCAATAACATAGTCCGGATTAATTGCTTCAAACTTCCTGTCTTTGACAACAAGTTCGGCACCTTCTCCAGTTTCCTCAGCAGGTTGAAACAGTAGTATAACAGAACCTTTAGTTGGTTGATTTTTTTGCAGTCGTTGAGCAAGTCCGACAACAATAGCCATATGTCCATCATGACCACATTTGTGTGAGACTCTATCAACTTGTGATGCATACGGAAGAGTTAAAGTCTCCGGAATCGGAAGAGCATCTAATTCGCAGCGAACCATAATTCGCGGGCTATTCTTTAAGTCTCCAAAAACAGCGGCTAATCCATAACCACCAATGTCAGTAATTATCTGGTCTGGATTGCAATTTTCAAGTAATGCACGAACAGTTGCAGAGGTTTTCTCTTCCCTCCCAGACAGCTCAGGTTTTTTGTGAAGTAACTGTCTGAGTCCAACGAGGTCTGTCATTCCGATTCTCGCTCATGAGTTGTTCCGATTGCTGGTTCAACTTCAAATTGTTCGTTCTTGGATGTATCCTCAAACTCCTCAAGAGATGGAGTGATTCTCTTTGCTATGTACTTTCCGCTCATCAACCGCAACATAGCAGAATAATTCAATTTAAATTTGATAGAATCGCCTACACAAAGTCCACCCGCATCATCGCCTAAATTCACCGCAGTGATGTCGCTGCTGGCTCCGGCAATTTGATGTCTTGGATTAATCGGTATCAAACCGTTGATATCAGTATCCAATTGTCCCACACTTATTAATGCGCGATAACCCCTTTGACCGGGCGAAAGCTCTTCGTTGATACTCGATTCAAAGGGCGCCACTGTTCCTGTCTCTGACTGCGACACTAAACCCTTCTCCTTTACTTCTGCTATTTCAGCTTCTAACACCACGACATCATCGTGAAGACCTGGTAAAGTTCCTTCATTAATAAGATCCGTCCCCAAAAATATCGCCTCTCCAATTCGAAAGTGATTAACTGACTTTGGCAGTTTCCCTTCCAATAACATAGGCAGAACAGATGATGATCCTGCTGATATCATCGGTAATTTGCGCTTGAATTTCAGTTCCAATAGTTCTTTATAAAGAGCAAGTTGCGTGAACTGTTCAATACTTGGTATAAGACCAGCCATACAACCAATATTGGCTCCAATACCAAGAGTTTTGATATTGGACAATTCGAAGACAGTTTTATAGAATCGGACCAAAGAACCCGGGAGAACACCTTCACGAAGATCGCCCAACTCAATCATTATAATTATCTGATGGATCTCGTTTAGTTTTTTAGCTTCATCATTTAGGGATTCAATAACTTCAATTTCGCTGTTCAAACTTACATCTGAAAGAGCTACAACTTTTTTGATTGAGGATAGATCTGAAACCCTTAGATACCAAGATTCAAAATCAGGCACGATTTTATCAATAGCCTCCAGATTTGATAATCTGGAATCTCCCATAGAGCGAATACCGAGTAACTGCAAAGCACGCAAAGTATCCGAATGACCACAAAGAACTTTTGTTACAACAGTCCAACTGGACGGATGTCCATCCATCCAGCCCTTGATAACTTTCAGATTGTCTTTGAGTTTGTACAGGTCAATAGTAACACAATTCACTTGTTGTACCTCATTTCGGCATACTTAGTCGTCATACCAAGCCGTTCATAAAGTTGTTTTGCAGGATTGTCATACTCAACATGTAGTTTGACATCACCATCAGCAAGTTCAAACGAACGTTTGATAACCTTACTTCCGACTCCCATTCCACGTGTTGATGGATCAACAGCCACCATCAGGAGAAGATTCTCTGGCACATAACCTTTCATCCCTGTTCGCAGCATTAAAAGTGCTCCGACAACTTTCTGATTGATTTCTGCGATGAGAACAAATCCCGGTTCACCAATTTTCGGTGATAATGCATCGGTTATTCCCTGTCGTACTTCCTTTAAGGGATCATCGTAAGGTTTAAGACTCTCATGAAGAAAAACTGCCAATTCATCAGGATTTGTCCATGACGGGAAATCCTCAAATTTATGCAATTCATGAATCTTCAGTTCAGAGGCTTTGTTTGATCGTGTTGAGTCGTTCATAGCTTAATTTCCTTCCTAATACGTATTTGCATTATAACATTATAACAAGTATACTTCAAAGCAGACCCTTTTTCAAGAACATTATAATTATCAGATAAACTCTTGACAGATATACAATTCTGTGTATATTTCATTTATAGATTACTGCGAGGAATTGTAAATACCAATAACACCTTGCCAGGCAGACAAACCGCCAAATGGGACGAACTTAAAACATTGGAGGAAAGATGAAACTGACTGTATTGCGTATGACAGTGTCAAGTCTGATTCTGGCATTGCTGGTGATTTCGGTAGGATTAGCAGCTGATCCACCCAGCAGCTATGATCTACGCAACGTGGGTGGTACGAACTATGTAACATCGGTGAAGAGCCAACAGGGAGGAACCTGCTGGACTCATGGCGCAATGGCTGCTATTGAAGGTAATATGATGATGACGGGTGCTTGGTCAGCAGCAGGCGAAAATGGCGAGCCTAATCTGGCTGAGTATCACCTTGATTGGTGGAACGGTTTCAATAAGAACAATAATGATGATGCTAGCCCTCCTACTGGCAGTGGGCTTGTAGTCCATGAGGGCGGCGATTACCGTGTCACATCAGCTTATCTTACTCGTGGCGAGGGAGCAGTCCGAAATATTGACGGGCAGTCGTTCGATGATCCTCCGTTGAGATATGACACCAGCTATCACTATTTTTATCCACATGACATCGAGTGGCTTGTGGCTGGAGAAAATCTGGAAAACATTGATGCTATCAAAGAGAAAATCATGTTTGAGGGTGTCATGGGAACCTGCATGTGTTATAGTGGTTCGTTCATGTATGCGGGTTATATCCATTATCAGCCGGAAAGCAGTACTTATGATCCCAATCATGCCATTGGAATCGTTGGCTGGGATGACAACAAAGTCACACCGGCTCCGCAACCAGGCGCCTGGCTTTGCAAAAATAGTTGGGGCTCTGGTTGGGGTCTGGACGGTTATTTCTGGATATCATATTATGATAAACATTGCGGTCAACATCCGGAAATGGGTGCTATTTCCTTCCAGGATGTTGGGCCTATGCAGTATGACTATGTATACTACCATGACTATCACGGTTGGCGTAATACTAAAACTGATGTTACCGAGGCTTTCAATGCTTTTGTTTCGGCAGGACGGCAGAAACTTCAGGCTGTAAGTTTCTTCACCGCCGCTGATAATGTCGATTATACAGTAACTATCTATGATACTTTTACGGGAGACGAGCTGCAGAGCCCACTGTCAACAATGAGTGGAACAATCGAAGTAACAGGTTTTCACACTATTGATCTGGACAACCAGTTTCTCCTGAATCAAAACGATACTTTTTATGTTTACTTGTCCCTATCACAGGGAGGTCATCCTTATGATTGCACTTCTGATGTTCCTGTGCTTTTAGGTGCAAAGTATAAAACAATAGTGGTATCTTCAGCAGATTATGGTGAGAGCTTCTATTATTCCAGCGGTGAATGGCTGGACCTGAATGATTTCAATAACACCGCCAATTTCTGTATCAAGGCTTTAGCTGAAGGTGGAGGAATCAAATTCCAATCTGACACTTGCTTTGGCTTGGTCCCAGTTGATATCAATTTCTCTGGAATTGCGAACATTGATCCAGACAACTGGACATGGGCTTTCGGAGATGGCGATTCTGCATTTACACAGAGCACTAATCATACTTACACTGAACGCGGTCTATTCGATGTTTCCTTGCAAGTTGATACTACTGGATACATTCGCTCTTTAACGAAGTACAATTATATCGCAGCCATAGCCGATACAATCGAAGCTGACAGTATAAATTGCTCAGCAGGACAGAAAGTGGTTGTAACTATCTCAACCTATAATACTGTCCCTGCGCGCGTTATCAAAATTCCTATCGAATACAACGGTGATCTTGATTTAACTCTCGACTCTGTTTCAACTGTTGGATGTCGAACAGACTACTTTGAGGAAGTGAATGAAGTCCACAGTGATTACTGGCTAAAGAGAAAAACCTATTGGTTGGTGAGTTCAAGTTCAGGAACCTCTCCTGAACTACCAAACGGTGATGGACCGGTGCTTAAACTCTTTCTAACTGTGGAAAGTGGCGCTGCTATGGGTGATGAAACAATTATCTATGTTGATGGCTACGATTCATATATGTCAGGCTATTCTGGATCGATGTTAGACTATGATATCGAAGCCAAGGCTGGCAGGGTTATTGTAGCTGGATGCTGTGATCTGAGGGGAGATGCTAACAACAACGGCTCAATCAACGTATCCGACATAACCTATAATGTGCAGTATCTCTTTGCTGAGGGACCAGAGCCACCTTGTTGGGAAGAAGCTGACGTCAATGGAGACGGTGAGGTCAACATTTCAGATGTAACCTATGAAGTGAATTACCTTTTCTTGGGAGGTCCACCACCGGTACCGTGCCCATAAATGTTCTGTAAATACACCGGCAGGGGCTTTATGCCCCTGCCTTTAATCTTGAGCAAAAATAGCTGAACCACACTACAAGTGAACAAGTCCCCTTACATAATTCTTGTTCGGACTACTTTCTTTAAAAAATAAATTGAGTTTCCTATCAAATAAATCAGTTGCAAAAGCCGATAAGTATTGTATATTAGGACTAGGCGGTTCCTGACTCTAACAGGATGTTGGAATGTATGATACAGTGTCATTGTGATTTAGCTATTAGCTAAAGCGGCAATTGTCAATTTATTAGTTGTTGGATAGTGTAAAGTTGCCGTTTCTGGTTTTTATTGGTATTGTAATGACAACCGTTTTGGCTTTCTAAACAAGCTCCGGTAACTCGGAGTGAAATACTTGCTTGGCCGTCTTGGATGTCTGCTGTTGCTAAAATATGCGCCGCATAATAGTGAGTAGTGGTGTTGTAATGTGAAAATTTGTATATCCAAACACTCTAATGATATGTTTTGTGGTATACAAAAAGCTATGATTTTGAATGGTTAATCTTTTTAGATGAGTTGATAAAATAAAAACCATATTAGAATATCAAGCATTCTTTAGACTGATGTCAGATCGGCTAATAGCAGAGAAAGGAAAATAGTGATGAGAAGCGTAAAAGTGAAAGCAGTATTTTATTTGGTATTTGCATTTCTGCTCATGGTTGGTAGTACGGCCAACGCTGAGAGGGCAAGTATTGGTGAAATGGATCAGGTATGTGAGAACTGGCTTACAAATATCATATCCAAGACTGGTGACTGGGCCGGATCGAGTGATGCAGCAATTACCAGTGTTAGTGAAATTACGGATGGTGATCTTGTCTTGGCGCGTTGTTATCACATCTCCCCACAGGGTTATGTGGTTGTGCCGGTGTTGAAGGACCTTCCGCCTATTAAAGTTTCTTCTGACAAATGTGATCTTGATGTAACAAAAACTGGTGGTATGGCACAGTTAATTAAGGATCAACTGAAAAATCGTAATGAGGCTTACATTAAAGCATACGGGAGCCTGGATGCTATTGTCCAAAAGGATGAAGAATATCTCTTTAGCGCCGCTCACCGGGTACAGTGGGACAATTATTCTATCAGCAAATCAGTATTTAAAACCAGTTTATCAAAGGATGTGGTGGAACAAGTAGGACCACTAATGACGGTATCCTGGCATCAGTCTGAACCATATAACAACTATTGTCCTATTGGTTTCGAAGGTGATCGCACCGTAGTTGGCTGTGTAGCTACAGCCGCGGCTCAGATTATGAAATATCATGAATGGCCGCCTTTTGGATATGGTGACCATACATATTACTGGAATGGTGACAACTCCTGCGAAGGGAGTACTTCGGGAGGTTGGCTGTCAGCTGACTTTAGTGATGGATACAATTGGTCTGATATGCCTGATGATTGCTTTGGTAGCTGTACACCTGAACAGGATGATGCTTTGGCTGAGTTCAATTACGAAGTTGGTATTGCTTTTGAAATGGATTATGGTGTTTGTGGTTCAGGCAGTTGGGCAAGCCCATCCAACATAAATCGGTACGAGACCAATTTTCGCTATCTTGACCAAATGCTGAAACGCTATCGTTCCGGTTTAAGCCCTGCTATTTGGTTCGATTGGATTAAAGATGATATAAACGACTCTTTGCCTATTTGGTATACCATTACAGGACATATGATTGTCTGCGATGGCTGGAGAATCTTCGATGACAGTACCAAGCAATATCATATGAACTATGGATGGGACGACTACCATACTGCATGGTACACACTGGATAATTATTATTGTCCTGCTGAGGGAGGATGTTCTCAGAACAATGAAACTATGGTAATAAGGATTGAACCCAACAAGGGTATAATGTTCACTGAGGATACTAATATTGGTTGGGTACCGTTTGATGTAAATTTCAGCGGTTCATCAGCATACACAGTTTATGGCTGGCAATGGGACTTCGGGGATGGCTACACCGACAATGTTCAAGCACCGATACATACTTATGAAACTCAGGGGATGCACGATGTCACTCTGGTGATTGACACTGGCGGTGATACATTGTCTATTCAGCGACCGCAACACATTATCGCTCTGGCCGATTCCCTTGTTGGAGATAACATAAGCGGAAAACCAGACTCAACGG
>JAYEIF010000186.1:0-10184 GCA_034659895.1 Candidatus Zixiibacteriota bacterium | reverse complement strand
CCCATATAACTCACCATTTCAACCCCGAACAAAGCAGGAATAAACCTTCACTGTTCAACCAAATTAGACCGATCGGTTGTTGTAGCTCGATGAATCTTGGATTTACAAACAGTTAAAAGCATATTTCAAAAGCACCTATTTCCCTTATTACCATAATATATATGTAATAAAGTCAAACCGTCAAGGAGTTTTAGAATGCTACACTTCTCTCAATAATACAGTCTTCATTCTAAGCCTCGGTAGCCCCCTCTTACCCCGCAGCTTTTACCTTTGACTTTGCGGGTTTTGTCTGGGCAATAGGTTTGTATTCGAGCGCCTTCGTCGGACAGAAACGAGCACAAGCAGGATCGCCGCCGCACAGATCACACTTGACCACTTGATTGCTCACATCATCATAAATACTGCAACCGAACGGACAAGCGGCAGTACATGCCATGCATTTATCGCATTTATCCTGATTGAGTTCAATCGCTCCAGTCTCTTCATTACGCCGCAACGCTCCAACAAGACACGCCTTCACACAGGCGGCATCTTCACATTGCAGACACGTAAGCGGTACCCAGAGGTCTTTGAACCCGCTCCCCATAACGAAGATACGAGAGCGCCCCGGTTTTCCGTCAACAGCATGATTGAAAGAGCAGGCAAGTTCGCATGTGCGGCAGCCAATACAGCGGTTCGGCTTTACAACTAAACGTAAGTTCATTATGCTGTTTCCTCCTCTCTGACCCAGTGGGCAAGTCGCCCCATTGTCAGAGCTGTTTCTCTACGACGGCATTCATCGCAAATATCGAAATACTCCCGTGGAATATCTTGAGTTTTGCTGAGGCTGTCGGCGAATTCCTTAGTAATAGCAGTCAGCTTGCCACATTTGGAACAGGTAATCCGCTCAAACTGCTTACCCCAGATAGAGCGTGAGACTCCCTCCTCGCTAAACTTGATATGTCCGGTTGGGCAACTTTGCGCACAAGCAAGACACCCAACACAGTCAGGCGGGGCTTCTTTTAATGGCGGGGCAATTTCCTTGGAGTGGCCGCGGCCGACTGTTGATATGGCTGAAAAACCCATCCTATCACAGATTCTCGTGCAAAGGCCGCACAGGATACAATCATCACCATCGGGCACTTCCGTAAAACTTGTTTCCGTAACCCCATATTCAGCCGCCAATTTCTGAACAAATAACGAATTGGGATGGCGTGCCAGATACAGGTCGAACAAGGTTTTGCGTATTTCGTTGACCGCATCGGAATGAGTATTAACAATCAGACCATCAGCTACCGGATAGAGACATGATGTTACGTAGTTTTTCCAACCATCCCAGTCAGCTTTGGTAATTTCCACAGTACACAGACGGCATGACCCACTCGGCTCAACGGCGTCATGCTGGCAGATAGCAGGAATATCAATTCCCTGCCGTTTTATCACATCCAGCAGCATCTCGCCTTCTTCAGCCTGAGCTGTCCGTCCGTTTATTGTAAGATGAACCATCAGTTTCTCCTATGACACCTTGATGGCATCCCGCGTGCAAACTGTTTTGCAGGCGCCACATTTTGTACATTTCTCTTGATCGATGACATGGACTTCGTTTTTCTTGCCGGTAATAGCATCAAATGCACACGCCGACAAACAAGCCATACAGCCGTCGCACTTGTCATCTATAATATCAAATCTGATAAGCTCCCGACAAACTTTTGCCGGACATTTCTTGTCTTTTATATGGGTGAGATATTCATCACGGAAATATCTCACGGTAGAGATAAATGGATTCGGTCCCGACTTTCCAAGTCCGCATAATGAAGATTTTATGATGACATCCGAAAGCCTTTCCATTTTTTCGAGGTCTTCCTCTTTGCCGTTCCCATCAGTAATATTCTTGACCATCTTATGTAATTGGAAAAGCCCTTCCCGACAGGGAACACATTTTCCGCAAGATTCATCAACAAGGAAAGCCAGGAAGTATTTAGCGACATCAACCACACAAGTCTCGTCATCCATAATAATCATTCCACCCGAGCCCATCATAGAATAAGCCTCTGTGAGGGTGTCAAAATCTACCGGTAAATCAAGTTTACTTTCCGGAAGACATCCGCCGGAAGGGCCGCCGGTCTGAACTGCTTTGAATGGGCGGTCATTGAGAATTCCGCCGCCTATGTCGTAGATAATCTCGCGTAGTGTAGTACCCATCGGGACCTCAATCAGACCAGTATTGCTGACTTTGCCAACTAACGAGAACGCTTTTGTTCCTGTGCTTTTGGATGTTCCAATGCTCGAGAACCATTTATGCCCCTTGTCAATTATGACCGGCACATTGGCATAGGTCTCGACATTATTCAGAACAGTCGGCTTATCATACAGTCCTTTCAACACAGATCGAACATACTTAGCGCGAGGCTCACCAACTTTTCCCGCAACTGATTTCATAAGCGCCGATGACTCTCCGCAAACAAAAGCCCCGCCTCCACGGCTGACATTCAAAGTGAAAGAGAAATCGGAACCAAAAATGTTCTCACCGAGAAAACCATATTCAGTCGCTTGTTGGATTGCCAGTTTGAGATTATCAACAGCCAGCGGATATTCCTCGCGGACATAGATATAACCCTCGTGCGCACCGACAGCATAAGCGGCAATAATCATTCCTTCAATAACAGAATGCGGATCGCCTTCCATAATAGAACGATCCATAAAAGCTCCCGGATCGCCCTCGTCGCCATTACAAATTACATAATGAGGAGTATCATCCGCTTTGGCGCATGTTGCCCATTTGCGCCCCGCAGGGAAACCAGCTCCGCCACGACCGCGAAGACCAGAACGAGAAACCTCCGAAATTACTTGATCCGGTTTCATTTTTGTCAAAACCTTAGACAGCGCACTGTAACCATCAACAGCGATATATTCATCTATCTTATATTGATCAATGTGTCCCAGATTCCGTAGGGCAATGCGTTTCTGGCGCGCATAGAAAGGAATATCATGGTAGCTTTCAATCTTTTTGCCATTGGAAGGGTCATCATACAGCAATCGCTCGATGGTTTCATCCTTGCGGATAGATTTGTCAATGATTTCTTCCACGTCTTTAGGCTTCACTTTGGTATAGAATGTCCCGCTTGGCTCAATCACGACAAGTGGTCCGAGCGCACAAAATCCATGGCAGCCGGTCTCTTTGAGAGCCTCGACCTTGAACCCCTTGATACGTTTCTTCTTGATGACCTTGCGGAATTCCTCGACAATCTCTGCCGAACCATTGGCTAAACAGCCAGGCCCGCAGCAAACCATAATTTTCTTTGTATGATTTTTTTCGGATGCCACCAATTCCTTGCGAAGCTTTGTCAACTGAGCAGGTTTATCAATTCGCATCTCAACCTCCCCTCAAGAGCTTCTTGGTGTCACTAATCTTAACCGAACCGTAGTACTTGTCATTGACAATGACTACCGGAGCCATTGAACAAGCGCCAACACAATTTACAACTTCAATGGAATACTTAAGATCCGGCGTTGTCTCACCGGCGTGGATATTCAATTTCTTCTCCAGTTGTTCGAGAATCTGTCCAGCACCGCGAATATGACAGGTGGTTCCCATACAAACCTTGATCACACTATCACCTTTCGGTGTCAGACTGAACGCATTATAAAATGTTGAAACTGAAAACACCTTGCTCAAGGGGACACTTAAATACTCTGCGACTTGCTTTAGAGCATCAGCAGGAAGGTAGTTATACTCTTTTTGTATATCCTGAAGCACCGCAATGAGCGACTGTTGATCCTTCGGATGGCTACCTAAAATCTTCGGAAGTTTGTTCATATCTTTTTTCATACGCTGTCCTTCTGTCGGATTTGTTTAACACCCAGAGCATAGCCATCTTTAAGCACTTTCTGATTCAACTCGAGCATCTCTTTCTTTTTGCCAAGTTTCTCTCCCAGCATCTTGCTGACAGTTCCAATATCAACAACTTTGGAAGCGCCAACGAATGCACCGAGAATAAGCACATTTGCGGCTTTGGCGTTTCCGGCTTCTAACGCCATCTTATTAGCCGGTATCAGCATCTCTGTAAAATCTGTGCGGTCACTACTGGCATCAATCAATGAGCTGTTTACAATAAATATACCGCCCGGTTTTACTTTTGGACCGAACTTGTCAAATGACGGCCTGTTGAACACACAGATACACTGAGGAGAAGTTACAATTGGCGAACCAATTCTTTTATCTGATACTACAACCGTGCAGTATGCCGTACCGCCACGCATTTCAGGTCCGTATGATGGAATCCATGCTACCTGTTTGCCCTCGCTGATACCGGAATAGGCTAACAGTTGCCCTGCGGTCATTATACCCTGCCCTCCAAATCCAGCGAAAGTTACTTCATATTGAGCCATTATTTATCTTCCTCCCAAGCTGGATCCTTGAAGCACTTGATAGGATAATAAGGCACCATTTCCTTCTCAAGCCATTGAGTAGCCTCATGCGGGGTTTTGCCCCAGTTGGTCGGACAAGTAGAGAGAACTTCAATCATCGAATAACAGCGGTTTTCTGCCTGGTATTGGAACGCTTTGCGAATGGCATTCTTGGCGCTGATAATATGTTGTGGTGTGTGAACAGCCACCCGCTCGATGTATCCCGGAGTAACAAGAGTAGACAGCAGTTCAGCCATGCGTATTGGATATCCAACATCGTCAGTATTGCGACCATCTGGACAGGTACTTGTTGCCTGCCCCGGTAACGTAGTAGGCGCCATTTGTCCACCAGTCATACCATAGACGGCATTGTTAACAAAAATAGTCGTGAATTTCTCCCCTCGATTTGCCGCATGCACTATCTCTGCCATCCCAATTGATGCAAGGTCACCATCACCCTGATAAGTAAATACAATCATATCAGGACGCAGTCGTTTAAAACCAGTTGCAAAGGCAGGTGCTCGTCCATGTGCTGCTTCCATAAAATCACAGTCGAAATAGTCATACGCCAACACCGAACAGCCAACTGGTGCCACACCTACTGTCCTGTCGCGGGCGCCAATTTCATCGAGAGCCTCCGCTACAAGACGGTGGATAACTCCGTGAGTACAGCCGGGACAGTAATGGGTAACAGTCGACTGCATTGACTCCGGGCGTGAAAATACTGCGGTATTGCTTTGAGTCATAGTCACCTCACTTCTTCTTCTTTCCGGATACGGAATGTTTCTTCTTTGGTTCAATAAGCTTGAGCACCTCGCTTCGCACCTCTTCGGGTGTCGGGACAATTCCTCCGGTGCGGCCAAAAAACTTTACCGGCTTGGCGCCAAGGATCGCCTTTTCAACGTCCTCCACCATTTGTCCGGTGCTCATCTCTACATCCAGCACTGTTTTGATATTTGCCTTCTTCGCCTCCCGACGTATTTCCTTTTCAGGGAATGGAAACATCGTTATAGGCCGAAACAAACCAACCGAAACACCTTCATTTTCAAGCTCGTCGATAACAGTTTGACAGATGCGAGCCATAGTGCCATAGGAAACAATCAGGAGTTGATTTTTTGCGCTGACTTTGTAAAGCTCATAGCGCACTTCTTCCTTTCTCATCTGCTCGTATTTCCGCTCCATCTGCAGGGTATTCTCTTCGAGTCTTAGTGGGTCTAGAAAAAGAGACCTAATTATAACCGGGTCGCGTTCCTTTGCTCCAGTGGCTGCCCATCCTCGATCTTCGGGCTTAACTCGATTCTTCTTTGGGTCGCCTTCAGGGAATTCCACAGCCTCCATCATCTGGCCAATCATCCCATCACCAATCATCATCACCGGATTGAGATACTTATCAGCGAGATCAAACGCAAGCATCATCAAATCAACTGCTTCCTGAACTGTCGACGGCGCCAGCACAAGAAGTCGGTAGTCGCCATGACCACCGCCCTTGACAGCTTGAAAGTAATCCGACTGTGCCGGAAGGATACCGCCAAGTCCTGGACCAGCTCGCATGATATTCACAAATACCACCGGTAAATTTGCTCCGGCTATGTATGATATCGCTTCTTGCATCAGCGATATCCCCGGACTGGATGAAGTAGTAAAGACACGTTTGCCTGTCGATGCGGCGCCAAAGAGCATATTGCCCACAGCTACTTCACTCTCACCCTGCAGAAAAACACCGCCAACTTCCGGCATCCGTTTCGTAAGGTACTCAGCCACCTCGGATTGCGGTGTAATCGGATAGCAGAAATAGCCCTCGGCACCTGCTCGTACTGCCGCTTCAGCGATGGCTTCGTTCCCTTTCATTAATATTCTTGCCATTGTCTATGTTTCTCCTATCCCTTAATAATCAACCAGTGAGAATGTTGTCCCGTGCGTATGTACCTCGATAGCAACATCAGGACACACTATCGCACAAAGTTTACACCCAATACATCGCGAGGGATCATGAACTTGGGCGTAGTAATAACCCCGGATTGAAATATCCTTGGACATCGAAATAATTTTCTGGGGGCACACCTGGACGCACAATTCGCATCCCTTGCAATGGTTTTTATCTATTCGTATTCCCGGCATTTACTTTTCCTTTCTTTGTGTCGGCGGCACCTTGAAATCATTGGCTTTCTCCCACGGTTTCAGCAGAAGACGATCCAAAGGCAAAACCGGCACGTCAATTTGCTCAGGATTTATTTCACTTAACTGTTTACGCATAGCCGCTATAAATACAACCGGCAGAGCTGATACCCGGCTTAGCTTGGTAGCCAGGTCGATTCCTTTTAGAATATCCTCACTTGTGGTGTGCTCAACCATGTGTGTATTAGAGATAATAGCGGTAAACTTAAGACGAGCGGATTTCTTGATTCTTTCCATGAGTTGAAGACAACTGTCCACATCGGAGTTGAAGGGTCGATTGGCGTTAAGCACAAAAAATACCTCGTGGTCATCGGGCGGAAAACTCCCCGCCAACGAGCTTAGAACACGGGCACCGGCATCGTCACCGCCGACATCGAGAATTAGTGCGCCATCATAGCCTTCAATTGCAGATTTCACCTGCGGAATGATTATTGGAAGGTCGGCGTAAGCATGGCTTCCTTTGGGGTGAATAGTCTCAATACCGAGGGTTTCCATTTGTGCGTCCACCTCACGTGAACGAAAGTATGGATTGACAATATCGAGATCAGCAATAGCAACATTCAATTGCCCGACAGCAACAAGATGCCTGGCAAGATTTACAGATACTTCCGATTTGCCACTGCCATACCCTCCAACAACAACGAGAACTCTTTTGCTAAAAGAGGGAGATTTGAAATGCCTATTCGTCTTAACCATCAACACAATTGTCACTTTCACTGCTCACACACAAGCGAGATATTTCCGAAGTTGACTGATGTAGTCGAAAATAATACTAAATCGACTTCTTTCATTAGCATCACGCCAACCTTATGGGAATATGGTGCGCATCGGTTGTGAAGTCAAGGCCATTCCTGTTTTTCCCAAAGAGCGAAGCAAATTGTACAAATAGCATTCCAACTCTCGGCAAATCTATTGACAGACCTAAATTAATTAACGAAAATGAATTGTTTACCAAACCCTAAATAATATTATAGATTTTCAAGAATATCCTCTTTTCCGATAATGACATCTTTTCTAATAAAATCTCCAGACATCATATCTTTATTTGTTTTGTCTTTTATCCAAGTATCTTTGTATTCCGATATAGGAACATAATCCATTCTAAATCTTGGATCAGAATCGAAATTAGATTGAAAAGTCCAGTTACCATGAATATGAATAAACGTTGGTTTAATTTCTTTAAATACATAATCATAGAACCTCTTTTTATCTCTTTTTAAGATTTTGGCAATGACAGGATCAGTCAAACCTACTAAATCATAGACCTTTAGCTTCGAATAGAAAAGAGTTGCTCCTATATCAGGGAGTAGTATTGAAGCTGATGTTAGATTGAGTTTATCGCTATAATTATCAAAACGATCAGAATAATATCTTTTTACTCCTTCAAATGCAACAACAGGCGCATCTATAAACTTTCTAAACCTTGAGTAATATTCTTCACTTATACCTCCCAAAAGAATTGTAAATATTAAGACTGTGATTACTGCCTTATATCGAAATTTATGAATTAATAAATCTATTATTAACGTAATAAGGATGATTAATATACAATAATAATAAATGATGAACAGAGTCGCAAACCTGAATTCACCCATCCAGTCATTAGGCATTAAAATATGAGTTAATAAAGAAATATAAGTAATTATTAATAGAATAACTATGTTGTCTCTTTTTACTTTTTTAATTATCAGAATAGTTGCTGATAAAATTATTGTTAATATTGTTATCAGCCAAAAATAATTACCAAATAAAGATGAAACAAGTACTTGCATTTTTGTTAAATATGTGTCCTGAAGTAATAATGATTTAATTATTTTGGAAATTGTAGGGCCGCCCTTAACATAATATGTATTTGGATAAAATTGACCAAAATATAAATATCTGAATACTATAAATGCTCCGATTAACAATATTACAGTAGAAATGTAAGAAATAAATGAACATAAAATATTCTTATATTTTAATTTTGAAAATAAGAACAAATACAAAAGGTAGGTTGGAAATACCAAACTATACATGATTCCATCTGGTCTTGTTAAGCCAATTATTGATACAATTAGGCCGATTTTTATACTGTTTTTTGTATTAGTACATTTACCTGTGGGAATTTTTAACAAATGAAATAATAGTATTACTCCAATGAGCCCAAGTAAGGGGTTCTCAAGTCCAGAACATGTCCAGACGAGATAAGATGTATTTAATGATAAATATATTAATACTATAAATGAAGGCAATATCTTATTAGTAATATGTTTGATAGAAAAGTGTAAATAAATATATGTCAATAAAACACAAATAAAGCTAATTGCTTTAACTGTAATATAAGGATGAAATATATTTATCCAGAAAAATGGAACCATTAAAAGGAGCCAGAGAAAGTTAGAATATCCTTCAACAGGAGATACGCCTGGCTGAGAGACCAAACCATATCCATGAGCCAGATTCTTGGCGTAAGCGTATGTGATGCCAGCATCATCAATTATCCAATCAGACAGAAAAGATGTATTAAATAGATATATTGAAAATGGAATAAGAATAATGAGGAGTTGTCTTCCATAAAGATTCTTTAAATTAATAAATTTAGAACTAAATAATTTTATATTCACTATGGACTTCCCCCGCAAAAACGTACAGGGAGTTAAGTTGGTTTTGTCATCATTTCGAATTCAATCGTGCTTCTACTTCCTAAGGGAAAATGACGACGTTTCCGGTTATAAAACATTTTAATATAATCAAATATCTTCGATTACGCATCCTTTTTTGCTCGCCTGTCTGGCGGACAGGTAATAAATATTTCATTATAAATTAACTCGGTTTTCAAAGTCGCAAAAAATAATTCCATTACAGCATTGTCACGTATCATCGCTCTGTCAATAATCAAGGCGTTTATACCGACTAGTGTCTCCTTGTCAAAACGCTTCCTGAAATGCGTCATCAACGAATGGTCAAAGGAGAGTTCGTTCTTGTACTCCGAAAATCCAAGAAAGTATTGAAGATAGGGATTCTCCGATATCTGCTGTACTGACTCACGATCGGTACTGCCAAGACGCTCTTTGATTATTAAAGTTCCCAAAGCAACACGAGCTGACTTGGCAGGACAACCGGCATTGCTGCTGTTGGAAAAACTGGATGAATACTCCTGTTCAATCTGCTCCCAGGGTATCTGTTTAGAGAGAATGACCCAGCGATTATTACTTCTGAGTTTGCCGCCGAATGGCAGATAGAAATCCTCGAACTTCAACTGATTTGAATTATCTTTGTGATACATTATTGTTCTCCGCGTGCAAGCCTTTTGACCGTTTTACAACAAAACCCGTTCACGTGAGACAATATAAAATACACCTATCTGTATATAAACATTGAACTTTTACTTTATTCAGCAAACCCTATTTAGAAGCCTCCAAAAAAGAGAAGAGTCTGATACTTCAGGAGTTCTGTGAGGTCTGTAAGTACCATCGCAAACACGCTATTCGGCTGCTGAATCAACAGAAAAGGGGACCAACAAAACGACCAGGCCGAAAACCCATCTACTGCTCGGCTGAGTTTATGAAGGCTCTCAAACGAATCTGGTTGGTCTCCGATCAGATGTGTTCTAAGAGGCTGGTAGCGGCCATACCACTCTG
>JAYEIF010000185.1:0-2014 GCA_034659895.1 Candidatus Zixiibacteriota bacterium | reverse complement strand
TTGTGGTCTTAGGACGCCGAACCATTTTAGAATTTTCTCTCCTATGCCCGGGGCGTTTATGTGAAAGATGTATACTCCGCTGGAGACAGGGATTCCGTATGTGTTTTTAATATTCCAATTTAACCAGGTTTGGTCTGCGTCTTTCGTAAATCGTTTTACCAAATTGCCATTTAGTGAATAAATTGAAACTGTACAGGTTCTTGGAAGATTGATAATCTTGACATAGTTGTCAAACTGACTGCGCTCGTATGCTGAGTATCCGTAATATGGATTAGGAACTATATTGATTATGTCGAGAGCCATTTTAGCTGTTGGAGTATGATCACGAAGAGTTGCAATATCCTGAGTATTGAACTCATACATTGGCTTGTTCAGATTCTGAGTTAGTGAATCAGGACGAGCAAGCTCAAGTACATCTACACAATACTGGCCAACTACTCTGAAGCGAAGCTTAATATCTGACTTGATAAATCCGTAAGGATCTTCTTTGACGTCATCCTCTTTGTAATATCTTGGATCAAGAATCGGGATAGAACACCACATTGCATTGGCAAACAATTCGCGAACCTTGTAACGATTCCTTCTATCTGCCATCTTTTCAAGGAAAGATTGTCCTCCATCATAGGCAGGATAGTAGTAAGTGTCGCGTCTTGACTTGGTTGCATTGTGACCCATAATGTATATGAAGTGCTTTCCACCAAAGAATACACCTTCATGGCTCAAACGATTATTGGCCATATACAGTTTTGAGCCTTCTCTTGGTGAGGGATTCCACATCATATCTGCTCCATTGTCTCCTGTTAAGAAAGAACTCTCTCCGTACACAATATTCAAACGCTCACCAGTTTCTACATCAATAGCATATCCGGGAAACCAACCTAAACCGATCTCACTCAGGTAATTGGCAGCATCCATATTGAAGCTGTCTATTCCTATACCTACTTCAGCAGGATTACCATACTGATCAATAGACTGAGCATCCCGTAACATAAACTTCTCAACATTGCCAAGTGCAAGGGCTTCATCATCAGTAGTTTCAACCACCGGTGAACGAGTCCACTTGCTTCTGTCTGTTGTGAAATACAAGTCTACGTTAGCCAGGCGCTGACGCTTAGTATCAATTGCTGCACGGGCACTAGAGTTAGACAGACCATCAGTACCAATGTAAGTCTGTTGGTAAGGAGCCCATCTACCGCCCAGAACCTTTTCGTAAACTGCATCACGATCGCCTGAGTAGTCTCCACCCGAAATACCTGCACGAATCCAGTTTCTCGGACCAGCACGATCATCATCAGGAACGAACCATAACCATGGTTTTGAAGGATCTTCAAACTCAATCGTAGCCTCCAGGAAACCATTATTAATTGTGCCGTAGCGATATGGAATTTCTTCCTGGGTAATATTGAATGCTAATCCCCAGTCAAGAATAAGCTGGTCATAGTTATTGTCAATCCAGCTCTCAGAAAATACTGTATCATGTCTGCTATTGTATACAAACCACTTGCCATCGATAACTTTTCCGTTCATGGTTGATCCAACAAAGTAATTCACAGAATCAAACATCACAGTATAAGTATCAGGCACAACATTCAATGGGTCAACAACCTTAACACTAATAGGAGCTTTTCCTACCTCATAAGAAAGGCGATCAGCCTTCCATGGAGGTCCTGACATGATAGCATCATGAGTTAGTGTGTCAATGTCAATAACATTACGACCATTACCATGGCCTTCAATGCGGGTTACTTTTGGTGCATCACCGAATGAACCCTGAATCAATGTACCGCCATGTTCAGGCTCAATTCTATGCGGAATAACTTCGTATGTTTTAATTGGTCCGCCAGCACCTTTCCTACCTGCTTTATAAGGAGCTCTTTGTCCTTCAAACGAGTCAGGATTATTTTGGTCATATTTCATGAAGTTATTGTAGGCATATGCAACAGCTACAAAATAATACCTCTCGTTATTAACCAAGGTACGAATACCACTGGCGAACAGGTCTTCTTCAACTACA
>JAYEIF010000184.1:4682-10304 GCA_034659895.1 Candidatus Zixiibacteriota bacterium | reverse complement strand
GTGGTGGAGGCTCGGAATATCTGGAATGGGGCTACAACGCCAATGAACGGTGGACATCAAGGGGCAAATGCAAAATCGTAGTGGAGAACTTCGGGGAGTGGACGCCACTAAAACCGCAGTCTGATTAACATGTAAAACGGAGGTATCTCCGTATTTTTTGTGTCAAATTCTGTTTTGGTATTAGTTGGGGATTGACGCTTAAAATATCTGCGAGAAAGAACCTATCCAGTCGTTGACAAGAAATTGCGTCCTGCCTATCAGGAGCGATATGCGACCCATAACTGTGTACCCGAAGTGAGCTCCAAACGCTACCATGATGAACCAGATACCCACCTTAGCCGTTACTCCTAATGCTCCAGTGTGTTCTTTGGAAAAATAGAAATAGATAAGTGTCGAGATAACACCCACGACAACGACCACAGCCAACAATGCTGCTGCTAATCCACCACCGCCACCCAGAGGAAGCATAGTAGATTTCATAGCCGGTAATACCAGCCCGTGAAGCTGAGTAGTAAGGAAAACTCCGCTGGTAGTGCCCATCACGAAAGCCAGCGGCATACGAGATATCCATGTATACTTTGAAGTGAACCGTGAGAACATGAGAAACCCTAAAATCCCCGGTATAAATAACCACCATTTGCTATCGTAGATCATTGGATCCCACAGCTTCTGAAGAACGACAGTATCCCAGACTAATCCGACTTGATATCCAGCGGTTAATCCAGCGAAGATGTGCTCAGCCAATTTGTAAACAGGATTATCCTTGTACAAAAATGAAAACAAAGCCAGCGTAAATAACGCCACAAGCCATGTTTGGAATATCTCAATACCACTGCTCATACACTCGTCCTGCGTTTATGCTTTTTGCTGGCAAAAAAGCCAATGTTCCCAACAATCACAAGAAAGATAATCAAAAGATGCACCAACGATTGGACATCCATTCCTCGAAACGCAGCATCCTCATGGCCGATGAGGATTTCATATTCCGCAGCTCCCTTCATACCACCCAACAGACCGACTATTTGCTTAGAACCTAAAAAGGAATAGAACTTGGGAGCCATCACAGCCGTCATACCAACGCCAATTGGGACACCATATCCGGCATTTACAATCGAAATCCAGTAATCGGCAGTGGCATTATCAGCTACTTCAAAAATGAAAGAAACATCATTATAATTTTTTACTGAGTCCATTATCGGTAATTGCGAAAGTAATGTTCCGCTGTTGTCCGTCGGGAAAATGTCTTCAATTGACTGTCCCATTCCTTTGAGAACCGACACATAGCCATATTTGTAACCAAGGTTGACATAATCGATTCCATATTCCTTGCCATATTCTTCTGCTATACGTCTGGTAACGTTCTCTGCCATCGATGGTCCGCCGAGAGGGATATTACTGAGTGTAATAACACGGCAATCTTTGCTGAAAAAATGTCTTGCCGCCGCAACAGCCATCGGTTCAGTCTCAGCCATCGTTGATGGATAATAATCAAATACAAGCATAACGACTGAGGAATCAGGTAATGCCTCTATTGTATCATACAGCGATTGTGCTTCGGGTGTAACACTCACAGGGAAACTGGCTGGTATAATGAAAGGAATAATCACGGATAGGCCTACCAACAGATAAATCCATCGACGATCAAGCCCTTCTATTTTTTTCCAAAATTCCACGGAGCTATCCTCTTCCCATGTATGTTCGCTCAATACCCAGGATAATACGAAGCGACATCGAAGCAGCTCCCAGAGCTGCGCCGATAATGATACCACGTTGCACTGCGAGGTTGACACCGTTCATAATGTATGTGTTTAAGAAATTTGGAATGTCCCCCGGGAACAGATTCAAAAATGCTTCTCCCATAGGCACTCTCCACAACATAACAAACGTTGCTGTAATAAGTAACAGTGTTGCCTCGACTGTACGTGCGCGAAAGGCGCGGTAAGCCGCCGAAGCGATATAAAACGCAAGCGTGGCGAACATCGTCGCCATCATGGGAGCCTGGAGGTAAATGAACAACCAATCATAAATTGATCCGGAATCGCGTCCGAACAATGATGACCATGAATTTGGAAGCACTGCGGGGATTGCCATTACGAAGATTGAGAGCAGGGTGAAAACCTTGTAAATCCAACCCTCTTTCTTTTTGGTTACAGCCGCCCAATTAACTCGTGTAATAGAAACCACACCTAATAAAAGAGTGAAACCACCAATAATAATCAGCCAGTTGAGCAACTCCTGTGAAAGTCCGCCAACAAATGTCGTTTCTTCGTTGAAGAAAAACGACACTACCATTATAAGACCGGCAATGAATGCTATGGCTACTGGGGCTGTGGTTTTCATCTACTACTATAACTTTCCATATATTTATCCATATATCTATACAGCATTAAACCAACTGGTAAAAGAATCGCCTATACCAAACGTTACGAGAACCACACCAATAATAATAATAAGAATAATAATAACCTTCACCAAGTCCTGTCCCTTAAGGCCACCAAGCATCAATGGCTCGTGCGACAGATAGGCCGAAGCGGCATAAAGCTCTTCACCCATTAATGTATAATCGCATGCGGCTATAAAAAACGGCAACTGTTCGGGTCGCGCAGTACCTGCAATTTGTATTGATCCAGCAGCATTGCCGGTCTCAGCAAGTAACAGCGACTCAGCGTAGAACGCCCCCATCAGAATATTGGTAGCAGGTCGCTCACGCATCATATAACCGTTGACATTTGCTGTAAATGCAAACTGCTCTCCTGCGACATACTGCACAGTATTTTTATCATAAGAATCTGATTTACCAGCTTGGATATACGATTGCTCGACAACTTCCTGACCGGCTGCAAGCACTAAAGGATAGCGCACCGGCACTGATAACGGAGTATCATACTGAGCCGTAATCTTTGCCACACGCCCAAGAATCGAGATTCCCGCAATTGTGTCAATTTGATCGAGTTCATCAATACCGGGGATGAATAGCACTGGACGCCCCATTTCAGTAGCTCTGCCTACTGCCTCCTCCACAGCTTCAAGGCCTGGTATCTTGCGCAGGAAGAGTTTCTTGCCTCGTTTTGCCCAATGAGTATATAGAAAAACCACAGTAGAAAAGAATACTACTAAAATGATAGCATTGATTCTATCTAAACGAAACATACTATCATTTGTTTGCGCCAAGACTTCTTGAGAGTCGAACAGGATATAACCCACGACTATCAAAAACGGGGTAGCAACTCGATGTCTCAGGCTTGATAGCATAACTAGAGTATATGCTTTCACATTAGATTGTCAAACATATAAAAGGATGAAATCATAAAAAAGTCACAATAGGAAGCTATTGATTTTCCTTATTTCTCATTATGGTAATTCACAGGAACAATTTGGAAGCAGGCAATAAACCCTTGACAAATGTCGGTGGAATTTCTACTTTACAAAAAACATAAAGACCCCGAGAAGCCCTGTCTGCCCCTCCCCTATGTGCTCAAGCCCAACAGACAGGGTTTCGTCTATTAATTCAATGTGTTTGTAGTTTGTAAGCTGTCCTGTGAATCAACACAACTTACTTTACCCCAGCTTATCCAGTTCATCCACTTGTTCGGCAAAACGCTTAATGGTTGCTGTTACCGGCTCAGGTGTGGACATATCCACACCGCATTTCTTTAGCAGTTCTATTGGATAATCCTTACCACCGGATGATAATAGTTCCAGATACCGCTCAATAATACCTTTTTCGCCAGCCGTTACTTTGTTAAGAATAGCCTGCGAGGCGGCATAGGAAGTGGCATATTGATAGACATAGAATCCCATATAAAAATGCGGGATACGACTCCACTTATATGGAGAATATTCATCCAGAGTCAAATCAGGACCATAGTATTTTTTATTGAGTTCTTCCCAGAGTTCGTTCATGAAATCCGGAGACAGAGCGCCGCCGCTTTCAACTTCCTCGTGAATCTTTAATTCAAACCGTCCGTACATAATCTGGTTGAAGAATGTTCCCCATGTGTTATCAATATAACGGTTGAGCAAATAAAGACGTTCGCTGTCATTATCAGCCTTTTTTAGAAGATGCAACAGTAACAGACCTTCATTTAGAGTCGATGCAACTTCGGCAACAAAGATAGAGTACATTGATTTGGCGTATGGTTGATTTGAAGATGACAGGTAACTGTGCAAAGAGTGACCCATTTCATGAGCCAGAGTGAACATATTATCCACAGTGTTGTTGTAATTCATCAGCACATACGGATGAGCTGTAAAACTTCCCCAGCTATAAGCACCGCCGCCTTTGCCCTGAGTCTCGAAGACATCAACCCACCGTGAATCAAACGCCTTGCTCATTACATTGATATAGTCATCCCCCAGTGGACGGAGTGCTTCGAGAATCTCCTTCATCGCATCTTCGTATGAAACCTCGTAGTCTTGATCAGGAAACAACGGACAAACCATATCATAAATATGAATCTTATCAAGGTTAAGAATACGCTTGCGCACGCTGGTGTATTTGTTCAATCCTTCCAAATTGGCTTCAGTTGTGTCCAATAACGAGTGATAAACGGTAACAGGTATATTGTCTCCGAATAACGCCCCTGACAGACAATTATCAAAACGCCGGGCTTTGCTATAAAAAACATCTTTGGTAACTGCTGTCCCGAGAGAAGCCCCAAGTGTATTGATATGTTCCTTATATACCGAGTAAAAGGCGTAGTGTGTATCCTTTCTGAGTCGGGCATCTTTGGATTCGAGAAATCTGGCATAGCGCTGTTTGGTTAGAGTAATTTCGTCCCCGTTTTCATCTCTGATAGAAGGATATACAAGGTCAGCATTGTCCAACATGGTAAAAATCGATTCCGGCCCGCGTGCAACAGTGGCTGACATTGCCAGAAGTTCCTCAACTTCTTCGGATCGAACGTGTTTATTGGAACGAACTAACTCCTTAAGATAGAAATCATAAACACCGGTTTTAGGAAACTGTTTCTCCATATCGAAAAGAGTACCCTCATCAATTTTGAGAAGTTCCGGTTCGACGAAGGAAAAGGCGG
Organism: Candidatus Zixiibacteriota bacterium; assembly: GCA_034659895.1. Lineage (GTDB taxonomy): Bacteria > Zixibacteria > MSB-5A5 > GN15 > FEB-12 > B120-G9. Next base: position 5,268 of record JAYEIF010000184.1, on the reverse strand, counting down.
CACCTGCTCGCGATAATAGTGTTGCTGCACGGTCAGTCATTGCCTGGTATTTGGATACGCGATTATCAAGATCCTGATTGAGTTTCGCATATTGGAAAAGTTTAGCGGTCAGTATGTTTAGCTCTGTGCGTATCTCAAGACACTCATACAGTATCTGTGGTGAAGATGCCAGTTTATTTGTAAAATCACTGGCTCTTGAAATAATCTCCTCAACTTGTTTAACTCCTTCTTCCCACGAATCATCGGATGGAAACAAATCGGTCAAGTTCCATTTATATTTGTTTTCTATACCTTCTCTGGTTGGAACTGTTTTAGCTTCTGCTTTAGTATCAGTAGTCATAATAATCCTTTCATCAGTTTGCTGTAACATCGAATGAGCCAATATGTATAAGAAGTCTGTTTAACGCAAGAAATACGGAGAACTTATCTTAAGGCGGATTTTTCCCTTTACTACAAACAATTGCTCCATCCTGAACGGCTCGCTGACAAAACTATTATTTTGGGCTTGCTGAATAAAGTCTAAGTCTTTATCTGACAATAGATATGTTTGTGCTGTATTGTTTTAGGTGAAAGGGTTTTGTTGTAA
>JAYEIF010000184.1:0-4582 GCA_034659895.1 Candidatus Zixiibacteriota bacterium | reverse complement strand
ATTGCTCCATCCTGAACGGCTCGCTGACAAAACTATTATTTTGGGCTTGCTGAATAAAGTCTAAGTCTTTATCTGACAATAGATATGTTTGTGCTGTATTGTTTTAGGTGAAAGGGTTTTGTTGTAAGACAGGTCCGCCGAGGCGGATAGCGGTTTCGCTATTTGAAAAGACGAACGTCAGGCGGCAAGCCGTCTGATTTACAAAGCCGATTTATGTCATTCCAATTTGTGTCATCCCAATTTGTGTCATCCCGAGCGGAGTCGAGGGACGGGCGACACGCCACGGCGCACTTTCAGCACAAAGCCGTTTGCTACCTGTCCGCTTGACAGGCGGGCGTGAATTGGAGATTGTCGTACATATAGTAACGACTTATTCAGCAACCCCTAATTAAATATCCGCTTTTGTTGAAGTAGATATAGAATATATAGGCAGTGCCACATGGGATATGGCACTGCCATCGTTACGTTTTTAATCCAATACTAACTATTTTGAATACTTTACAACAAAAGCTGGATGGATATTAATACGTGGATCCAAATGAGGAGGAAGCGTATCAGAAGGAAGCGACTCTATCTCCTTATAATCGGCAACCATCAGCAGCGAATTGTTTGGAGCAGTAGTTGTAGTATCCACAGTTAGTTTTTCTATTGATTTATCATCGATGGAAGAGACAAAAATCGTTGCAAGTCTTCCGCTTCCGGGTGTAAGGTCATTGTTAGTTGGTCCCAGATCGGCAATCATTCCAAGCGTGACACACTGAGCAGTAGTATCAGGGCGGAATTTCTTGAGAGTGAATTGTTCTGCACGGCCACCGACAAACAGAGCAGAATCAGCTACGATTTTCACCGCTCCGGCATCAAGTTTGAAAGGTATTGACATTCCGGCAATAATTTCGTCATTCGTGTAATTTACCGTGATTGACCAGTTTGCGCTGTCGATACTGGCGATGTCAACATAGACAGTATCCGTAACGCCAAAATGATCAACCTGTGCTGACGATGCTGCCGGCATCAGCAGGATAGCCAGTAGTCCAAAGACAGGTATAAGTTTTTTCATTTTTCCTCCTTGTAGTTATTATCCTTTTGCAATTGCTTCTACATTTTATTTCGGCGAAGGTTCTACTTTTCCTGAGTGTCAGTTATTTCAGCAATGGATGTTCTGAAAACTTCTATAAGCGAGTCAGCTGTAGTTGTATCACTTAATTTATGTTTATAGATACCCGATGCTCGCAAAAGTGCCTGATGGCCCGGATCAGTTTTTGGAAAACGCTCAAATATATGGATAAGTTGCTGTGCGGCTTTAGCCCAGTTTTCCTGTTCACTGAAAAGTTCCGATTGATATGCCAACGCTCTGGCTTCAACAACTGTCCCGGAACCGGTTGCCGCAACTTCTTGATAGTATTTCTCAGCGTCAGTGTACCAGCGCTCCGCTTCTTTAGCTCTGCCATTCTTTTCCAGATACTTGGCAATATAAAGGAAGGAAGACATAGCTTCATCCGATCCTCGATAGTTCTCAATAAGGAAGTTGTACTCGGCTTCCGCACGATTCCATTTACCTTCGAGTTCAAATGAGCGTGCGACCAGATATTGAGCCATAGGGCTAGAATTGAAATAGCGGCGATATTTGTCTTTTATATTATAAATTATCTTGCGAGCTTCAGCGTATTTACCCTGCTCCATTCGCACTGCGGCGATTTTGTATTGAATTAGAGGTATTGCATTGTGTGAATATAACAGACTATCTGAATTTTTTAATTCATCTATCAGTTTGCCATAGAGATTCAGGGAGCGTGAGTATTGTTTTAGCTTGGTGCCATACAGTTCAGCAATTTTGACTCTGGCAGAGATATTGGAGGAAGTGTCAGTTTTAAGCAACATGGATAATTGGTCGATTTCCTTTTGCCAGCGTTTGGTTTGGTCATAAAGATGGGCTAAATTTCTATGTGAGGCCACTTCAAGTTTGGTTTTAGGAAATGAAGTTGCCAGCTCATCGTAATAGTTAAGCGCCCAATTCAATTTGTCAGCGGCTGTGGAAGAGTCGCCTGTAAGTTTTTCTACTCGATAGATGTGAATTGGTAAATTAAACAGCGTTTTGAGAACATCCCCATTCACATCGATTGGAGGATAATATTCTTTTATTACACTTTTGTATTCAGCCAAAGCAGAACCCCAATCGCCGGAAGCCTGCATAAAACGTCCGAGGTTGATCTGAGTAGCAAGTTTCTGTAAAGGTTGAAGGTTGGTAACAGCAAGAAGACGCTCCAGAATGGTTATTGCTTTCGAATAATACCGGCGATGATATAACATCTGTGCTGTCCGGTTTGTGGACTGGAAAGCAAGATGCTGTAGCTCGCGGTATTCCACCGGATTTTTTGTTTGATCGATAGAATCAAGAGCTGCAATGCTGAAATCAGTAGCGTTTGCATAGAGTTTTTCAACTTGATCCATAGTCGCAGAACTGACAAGCTCCGGCTTGATATTGGTTTTTTTAAGAGCACTTTCTGCTTGATGGAGTTTTTTCTCGGCTTCATACCGAAGGCTGACAGCACTGTTGTCATCGCAACCTACTGATATTAATAACAGAAAGACCAGAAAAAACGTTATAAGACAATACGGCTTAGTCATAGTTTCAAATGTCGGCTAATCACTTTCAGATTATACAGGTTTTTGTCAAATATATACATTAATGCGAGTGATTCAAGTCTAATATTCAATAAAATTGATAATATTCAATAAAATTGATAATATTCAATAAAATTGAAAGGATAATGTGAAGAATTTCCGACTTCAAATATGCTGAAGTAAGTTGTCAGGACCCTTTCGGTTCTGACAATCTCCCTTTTTACACATTATTCTTGACATTACCCAAAGCACATAGGAAACGGGAATATTACATTATAAATATAATATTTATCATTATATTTAGCTCGATAAATGACGACAAATATGTTAGAGGGCAACCATTATATCAGAGAGAATGGTTAGCGAGTCAGCTTGACAAACAATTTGACTACATAAAATAATGGAGGTTTGTATGAAAACTTGTTCATCTACAAAGATTACTGCATTAGCCGCTTTTCTGATAATGTTCTCTGCGACAAGCGCTTTTGCGCAAGACATGTTTGATACAAGGATCGATTATGCCGTTGGAGATGGCCCTTCCTCTGTTTTCTCGGCTGATTTTAACGGCGATGGCTACAATGATCTGGCGACTGCGAACTGGGACTCTGACAATGTTTCGATACTGCTGGGCAATGGCGACGGAACATTCCAGTCTGCGGTCAACTATGCCGTTGGATATGGCTCTAACTCTGTTTTCTCGGCTGATTTTGACGGCGACGGCAACAATGATCTGGCGACTGCGAACTATTACTCTGACAATGTTTCGATACTGCTGGGCAATGGCGACGGAACATTCCAGTCTGCGGTAAACTATGCCGTTGGAGATGGCCCTTACTCTGTTTTCTCGGCTGATTTTAACGGCGATGGCTACAATGATCTGGCGACTGCGAATGATAGCTCTGACAATGTTTCGATACTTCTGGGCAATGGCGACGGAACATTTCAGTCTGCGGTCAACTATGCCGTTGGAGATGGCCCTGAATCTGTTTTCTCCACTGATTTTGACGGCGACGGTAACAATGATCTGGCAACTGCGAACTTTTACTCTAACAATGTTTCGATACTGCTTGGCAATGGCGACGGGACTTTCCAGTCTGCGGTCAACTATGCCGTTGGAGATACCCCTCATTCTGTTTTCTCGGTTGATTTTAACGGCGATGGCAACAATGATCTGGCGACTGCGAACTCCGGGAATTTGGGGAATCCTGGCGATGTTTCGATACTGCTTGGCAATGGCGACGGAACATTCCAGTCTGCTGTCAACTATGCTGTTGGATATAGCCCTCGCTCTGTTTTCTCAGCTGATTTTAACGGCGACGGCGACAATGATCTGGCGACTGCGAACTCCGAGGATTGGGAGAATCCTGGCGATGTTTCGATACTGCTGGGCAATGGCGACGGAACATTCCAGTCTGCGGTCAACTATGCCGTTGGACGTTGGCCTAATTCTGTTTTCTCGGCTGATTTTGACGGCGACGGCGACAATGATCTGGCGACTGCGAACGAGAATTCTCACAATGTTTCGATACTGCTTAATCAAACGCATGGTACTGATGCGGTAGATGATAGCCCCACAGAACAATTACCTTCCGGCTTCGAGCTTGCCCAAAACTATCCGAACCCTTTCAACCCTTCAACAACAATTAAATACAGCGTAGTAACGAAGAGCAGGGTTGTTATTGATATCTACAATCTCCTTGGCCAGCGCGTAACCACTCTGGTGGACAAGGTGCAGTCAGCGAACACTTATGAAATACAATGGAAGGGAAAAGACAACCACGGCAAGGCAGTTGCAACGGGAGTTTATTTTTATCGTGTGAAGATGGGAGATTATACCTCCTCGAAGAAGATGCTGTTGATTAGATAGTCGTCCCTCGACTCCGCTCGCAGGCATTGCCTGTTTATGATAAGACAAATTTCCGCTCGGGTTAAAATTATGATATTGTCATTCCTTTTTTAT
>JAYEIF010000183.1:0-10436 GCA_034659895.1 Candidatus Zixiibacteriota bacterium | reverse complement strand
TTACCCGCCTGTCGAGCGGACAGGTACTTTATTCAGCAAGCTCTAATTGGATTAAACCCGTTCTCAAGCAAATACTTGATGCAATGGATGAGATGATTGAATAAACAATGGTGAGAGGTCTATAACCGGTAAAACCGCTTTACTCCCCGCTACTTCTGCAGTTTTTCTTGGAGGTTGTCTCGTTGTTCGATAATTACGGGGGTGTCGGGTTCATCCGGAGCCAAATCAATAAAACGATTATAGAGCGTCAATGCTCTTTGTAATTGACCCCGTTTTTCAAAAATAAACGCTTTAATCAAATATGGATATGCAAGAGTAGAATCAATCGCTATTAAATCCGCCGCCATTGTTTCCGCTGTCGCCACCAAGCCGTTTCGATAATTGATAATCATTAAATCAGTACGGATATCCAGATCAGATGGGAAAAGTGCGGCTGTTTTTTTGGCTTGAATAAGAGCTTGTGGAAGATTTCGAGAATCACGGTAGTACCGATATAGATTGACCAAATGCCGCTTTCTGTATGGCTCTAACATCAGAGCTGTATCAATCTGAGGTTTAGCAAGAGCAAAACGATTCATACCCATCTGGATAGTAGCATAGAGCGCACGCGATTCTGCCCAGTATGGATTACGAGCAATAACATTATTTAGAGACCGAATTGCATCCGCAGTTTTCCCTCCAGCCGCAAGCTCTATCGCTCCCTGATAATCCATATAATCAAGCGATTTGACAATATGTTTCCGGTCCCACTCGTTGGCTTTGTCCATTTCCCCACGGTAGAAATAACTATCGCGCAGAGCCGGACCACCGCCAATCCAATACGCTTCGTGCATATCCATATAGGATTCTACGTGTCCCTCAGCACAGCTGATTGTCGTGTAAACCGGAAGGTATCCGAGAGGGAGCATAATAGCTGCTGTTGTCAGAATAGCTGTCAAAGAAGTACTAACATGGTTGCTGTTTTCTTTTAGACTGTCTCGCCACAATACCGCCAATAGAAACGCCGCTGGCGACAGGTAAGCAGCGAGATGCGGTAAATCAAGGGCAATACTGTGTGTAGGATCGGTTACAACAACCACTGTAAATCCCCCGAGACACATGTACATAGCAGTTACGGTCAGTGGTTGTGAAAAAGTCCGTCGGAATGATTGAAGCATTAGGTATTTCATAAAAAACACTAATGGGAAGACGAGAAGAATCAGTTGAATAATGTCCCAAATCCGACGTGGTGAAATTAGCCCGTAATCTGAAAAGGGCGGTTTGCCGGAGAGAAACAGAAGCTGTCGAGACATTTCAAGGTTCTGCCCTGCCCATACATATATGGTTGCAAGTAAAGCGCTCCATATAATCAATGGCAGCAGAAGCGTAACGAAGTTACTCCGTTTTGAAACCGCAGTGAGAGACACATAAAGCGCAGCCGGAAGGAGAAACACAAGTGTTGCATGCATGAACACACCAAGAAGGAATATCCCCCACATGATAAGAAAACGCTGTAATGAAGCGCCTTTGTATAAGATGACATTCGAGTATGCAAACCAGACAGTAATCGCCACTACTATCGGTTCAATGCCAACAAAGCCGAACTGAAGCATAAACTGTGGACCGAAAAATATAAGAGCAAAAAAGCAAAGACGCCGCAGGCGATCAGATGAGAGCACTCCGACAAGCTTGATAGTCCCAATCAATGACAGAGCCGAGCACAAGAAAGCAAGGCTTTTCCACGCAATTACACCGGCAGTATTAGTATGAGATACAAATAGTGATATCAAATGATAGAGAAGCCAGACAACGAAAGTGGAGCCAAACTCAAACCAGCGGAAGATGACATTATCCGTCTGAGCAATTTGTGCCACCCTGAGATTACCCCCACCGTACAGAAATGAATCAAACTGAAAGATAAGAAGAAGGGCAAACAGCACAATCGCTCCACCAATCGCACCCTTCTTTGATGATAAAACGTTAGCCACTCGGGCATAATTGTGGACCAGCAAAGTTCCAAGACCTACAGAGACCAATAACCAGACAATGATATACCACAGTGGAATGTACTGCCAGTGATCGAATGCCCAGCCGTTGTCAAAGAGGTATGATCCCACTGCCTGCGCCGTGACAAACAGCACAATAGAGAACCAGAGAGTAATAAATAATAATCTGTTACTGGTCTTTAGCGGCATACTGTCTTACAATTCCCGACGGCCTTCCATTGCACGGGACAGAGTTACAGAATCGGCGTATTCAAGGTCTGACCCTACCGGCAAGCCGCGAGCTATGCGAGTTACTTTAACATTCAGCGGTTTCAGTAATTGAGCTAAATATATTGCGGTGGCTTCGCCTTCCACATTGGGATTAGTGGCAATGACAACCTCTGATAAATCGTCGTTGATACGGGCAAGCAGCTCTTTTATTTTCAAGTCGTCAGGTCCGATTCCATCGAGTGGAGAAAGCCTCCCACCAAGAACATGAAAGCGCCCGTTAAATCCTTCAATTTCGTCCATAGCTGCTGCGTCGGAAGTTTCCTCAACAACACAAATGATATCTGACCTTCTTGATGGATCACTACATATCTGGCACGGATCAGTTTCCGAGATATTACCGCAGATCGAACAAAAACCAACCTTATCCTTAACTTCACGGATACTGTCCGACAGTTCCAGAGCTTCCTCGCGAGACAGTTTGAGGATATGGAAAGCCAGCCTTGAGGCAGTTTTACGACCTATCCCAGGAAGTCTGCTTAACCTGTTGGCTAGGCGCTCTACTGATGCAGCTGATTTGAACATTACAGTCTATTCAAAATGGTAGATTCAACCCGGGAATGTTCATACCACCAGTAACCGAGGACATCATTTCCGACTGGAGATCCTGAATTTTCTGGAAAGTCTGATTAACAGCCGCAACTACCAGATCCTGCAGCATTTCAATGTCATCAGGATCAACTACTTCGGGATCTATGGTAACGGAGACAATTTCATTTTTGCCATTGGCTACTACTTTCACCATTCCTCCGCCAGCGCTTCCTTCGACTTCTTTTTCAGCAAGCTCCTCCTGTATTTTTGCCATCTTTGCCTGCATCTGCTGAACCTGCTTCATCATGTTTCCCATTCCACTTTTGCCCATAATACTATCCTTTCATACTGTTTTTGTTTTCAGTCTGTTTTTTTGATTCCGATGATTTCGCCATCAACTTCCTCTAAAAGGCTTTTAATACGAGGCGAATTTTTTACTAATTTATCAATATCAACCTTTGGTTTACTCTCCGACGCAACTCCCGGTTGCTGACTTTGCATATTTGGATCTACTTCGCAATCAAAGTTAATCCTTGCCTTATAATGATCTCTGAGTGTCTGAAGAATCAAGTTCAAATTGTTCGGTTTCTGAATTATCTGCACTGAGGCTGTGGCATTTGCTCCGAATATCAGCTTGATTCTATTGTCAACAATTTCTCTGATTTCAGCCATTTTCAGTTGTGATGCTAACATTTGATTTTTCTGTTTTAATGCAGCGATGAAATCTTTCCACTCAGCCTGAAGCTGGGACATGTTTATTGAACGTGTATAGTTTACTTTTGTGGGTGCGGATGCTTCCGGTTTTTTCTTTAATGAGACCGAGCTGCCTGCCGCTTCACCTTTTTTTTTTGACATTGATGCCGAAAAATCAGCATTTGCAACTGCTGATGGGTTCGTTTTGAGAAAGGTCAGAATTTCTTCAAAGCTCACAGTAGATTCCATCGAAGCCATTTTAACAGCTCCAGTTTCCAACACCAACCGTTCGTCGAGACCACTGCGAAGGTCGACAAGCAAACGCTCCATTGTGTTTATTAACCTGACAATATCACCGGTAGAAAAATGTCCTGATTGCTTTAGATATATTTCAATCTCATCCGGATTTAGATCAAGTCCACCCTTGATATTTTTATCGGTGCCGAGAATCATAAGAATGCGAAAATGATCGAGCAGTTCGTTGACGAAGTCACCAGCATCGGTGCCAGCATCTTCGGTTTGGCGCACTAGCTGGAGAGCCAGCTTGGTGTCTTGATTAACTATGGCATCAGTAAAGTCAAACAGAGTCTGTCGATCCACAAGCCCAAGTGCTTCAGTAACCTGTTGTTGAGAAACGTTCTCACCTGCATAGGCAACCACTTGATCCAAAAGAGACAAAGAATCTCGCACTGAACCATCAGCTTTGCGTGCAAGCAATGCCAGCGAGGCGTTATCGATAAGCAATTTTTCAATCTCGGCAATCTTCCTGAGATGTTTCATCAAATCTGTAGATGAAACTCTCTTGAAATCGAAACGCTGAGTGCGAGACAGAATTGTCTCCGGTACTTTTATTGGCTCTGTAGTAGCGAAAACAAAGATGACATGATCTGGTGGCTCTTCGAGTGTTTTTAACAGGGCATCAAAAGCTGCACCGGATAATCGGTGTACCTCGTCGATAATAAAAATTCGTTTCTTGCCGGAGGTTGGCAGATAGCGAACATTTTCCTTCAGAGTGCGGACATCATCCACACCTGTGTTGGAGGCGGCATCGATTTCAAGCACATCGAGCGAATTTCCGGATGCAATCTCACGACAGGCTGAACATTTGCCACATGGAGATGTTGTGGGTCCCTCAACACAATTAAGGCATTTTGCAAGCACTCTGGCTGTGGTAGTTTTTCCTGTTCCACGTGGACCGCAGAAGAGATACCCCGAACCGACCCTGTCGTTTTTGACAGCGTTCTTTAACGTGCGAGTAACATGTTCCTGGGCTACTATATCCTCGAACGTCTGCGGACGATATTTAAGTGCGAAAATCTGATATGCCATAACTCTTCAATATAGTCAATGAAGCACTGCCTCCCAATCATATTTTTCTCAGAGCCCAGATTACAATATAAAATTCCGCAATCTGCTAAGGCTCAACGCCTTGCAATAGTTCTGTGGCGGGATTATTGTCCGGCTTAAGGCCGAGTGATAAACGAAGGTGCCGTTTGGCGGATTCAGAGTTTCCGGATTTCATTAATGCCCGAGCTAACTGATTGTGGGCATAGAATGAGTTTGGGAAAGAGTTGACGTATAATCGAAGAATTTCCACCGCTTCCTGAATACGATTTTCGTTCAGTAAGATATTTCCAAGACGGTCAAGCTGATATTCACTCATGTCGTAATTGGTAGAATCGGAGGCTTTGATTTTCTGATATAGCTTTACAGTGTTATCGATTCCCTTGTTTTCGATATTCACAAGTAGAGAATCCGCCAGTGGCAGAGGTGGTGTTTTTAAACTTAAACCGACAGGAGAATTAGCAACCAGCAGACGTGACAATTCAGTATAGAAGGAATGATTGTAGGAATTACCAAAATACTCTTTCCACTTAAACAGCGTTTTATACTTGGAGGCGGCATCAAAAAGTTGAAGAGCATCGTTGTTTGCAATGCCAGTATCAGTCGGAGGCGGTACGAGAAGTTTTGGTGTGTTGATTTTTGGAATCCTTTCCAGAGAATTAAATTTGGCATCAACGAACCAACTTACTGGAAACAATGGATATCGGTTGTGAACCATTTCGCTTGTGGACAAATAAGGATCAATCGCTACCACAGCGGCTGCGTTTACATCCAGAGCAACATCAAACATAACTGCCGCTCCAAGCCCCACACCATACATGATAATCCTTTTTGATGGAATCTCCTTCTCAAAGCGTATATGATAATGACAGGCCTTGCCGTCCAATCCAAGACCTTCCTCAGTGGGTTCACCTTCGCTTTCGCCGAAACCTCGATAGTCAATGGCTAAGATATTAAGTCCCATACCTCGCAGGAACAGATACTCCTCGAGATTTGACGCTACCGTTTGACCGCGATCGTGGAAATAGATAAGCCAGGTATCTAAGGAATCATTCTGCGGTGCAGCAATCTCCCAACCGACTAATTGCACGCTGTCACTGGTGGTCAGTTCGATGCGCTTGATATCGAGATCGGAATACGTCGGCTCGGCCAGTTTTTCAGCAACAGGTTGGTAGATGAGTTCGGTTTCATTCCCTGCCAGCCATAGGGTTGTTCCTGCATATAGGATAATTGCAATAACAACTACTAATAAAACTATCCATGTTTTCCTCATAATAGAGCAATCCTTTCCATGTTATTAAACATAGAGTGTATTTTACAAACCTTAATGAAATGGAATAATAATGTTTGATATGTATAGCTGTCAAGAGCCAGTTGTAATATCCTGACACACACCCGCCGGAGCGAGTTTGGCTTTGAGATAACTATGATTTGACTTCAATAATCCCCTCTTCGAATTAAATCCATGGGAAGAAGGACTGAGACGAACTGTACAGTGTCAAGATATAGTAGCGAATTATCCAGCAAGCATTATATACCTTACAAGTTTTGTTGGTCTATTTTTGAAAATCCGAAAAATAGATAATGGCAAAGGCTACAACTACAAAAATAACAAAAATCAGCACGAGAAACAGCTTGCTTCTGCCGGAGCCGTCAGATTGATGGGAGCTGTCGTCTGATGTTAGTTTCTCTTCAGTTTGATTGATAGTCTCAACCCACTCATTCTCGGCAGATAGCTCTTCTGTATTTTCAGCCGGAAGAGTAAAGACATCAACCTCAGGCAAATCACTGGTAGGGACTTCCTCAATCTGAAGGGCAATGACCGTTACGTTATCGGAACCACCACGATCGTTCGCCATCTGCACGAGATTGTCAACCATAGCTTTCAAATTAGACCGTTCCTTGTTGGCGACTTCAAATATCTCTTCGTCATCGGCGAATCCACACAGCCCATCGGAACACATAATGTAGATATCGCCAGCTCGAATTCTTGTAAGTCGGTAATCAATTTCGACAGTCTCCCGAACGCCAAGAGCTCGAGTAATCACATTCTTACCAACTACTGACTCAGCTTCCTTGCGAGTCAAATCCTGATTTTCCTGAATTTCGTGGACCCATGAATGGTCAGTTGTCAGTGGAATTAGCGCTCCCTGATCAAGGCGATAGGCGCGACTATCACCGACATGAGCTACCGACATCATATCTTTATCCAAAGCAACAGAGACTACTGTTGTTCCCATTCCGGACAGAGTAGTGTCGGTGAGAGCCTTGTTAAAGACATTCCGATTTGCCAAACGTATAGAGCGAAGAAGGAGATCACCCGATGGCGGAAGCGTTCGTTCAATTAGCAGACGTTTGTCGCTCAGTAATTTTTGCCGAAAACTTGTATGTAATATCTTTATTGTCGTTGAGGCAGTCATTGAAGCCACCTCTCCGGCCTGGTGACCACCCATACCATCACAAACTGCAAAAACGTGATTGGTCTCATCAAGATGCAGATAATCTTCATTACCCGGGCGAACCAACCCTACATCTGTTCTGCCTTTAACCTTGTAACGTAACGGCACAGTAATTCCTTCTTTATCACGGCCAGCCGTATCAGAAAATCATATCAATGACATCCAACATATTTAACGACCAAGTTGTAATGAAAATCGCTTATGAGTTGAAATAAAACAACAAAAAAACCCCGACTTTTGGTCGGGGTTTTTCTTCGTGGGGAATACCGCTATTTTGCTAAAACCATTTTACGGGTTTTGGCGCCAAAGTTGGTAACAATTCGATAAAAATAGATGCCGCTGGAGAGAGAAGAAGCATCATACATATAGTCATGTTCACCAGCGGATAAAACCCCAAAATCAAATTTGTTCACTTGCCGTCCAAGAATATCGAAAACCTCTAATTCTACAGAGGACTTGGAAGACAAATTGAAGGCAATTGTCGTGCTCGGGTTGAACGGGTTCGGATAATTTTGATGCAGGCTGAACTGGTCAGGAAAACTTTCAAAAGAATCATCGCCAACATCAGAAATGGAGATTGTCAAGGTAACTGAACTGCTGACTTTAACAGTCTCATCGAGTCTTGAAAAGACATCATAAAAAAGCGTATCCGGTTCTTCACCGGGCCACTTTGGGACAATTACGTCGAAGAAAACATAGGCAGTATTACCTGGCTGATTATAAACATGTTGCACTGAGTCAGTTCCAGCATAGATAATGGTATCAAAGGGGATGATGTCCCATCCTTTGGCAGAAGTTACATCGACACCATAAAAGTCATTTCCATTGCCGGTATTCTCAACACCGATCATGAATCGAACCGTATCACAGCCGGATTCATCGCAGGATGGAGCTGATTCATTATTCGGTGGATCAACGAGATCAATATCAATATCCGCCAATGCCGATAAGTTGGTAATATTAAATGACAAATCGTGCCAGATACTATCACCAGAAACAATCGTAGCGGGTCTATCCATTACTTTGAACGAAATAGCATCGTTTGTAACAGCGCCTTCATCAACACCAGATGAATGACTATCATCACCGTAAACAGCCATATAGCCATAAATCCCAACCGAGTCTGGAACAACATAGTTGTCAACTCCAACCGTATATGTCCCGCAGTGAACATTATCCGGATCATAAGCGTCAACAATGGTTCCAACTGGCGACAGTTCTCCATTAAAGGTGACATCACCTCTGAAGAAATTAACATGGTTTGTTGGAATTATGTCAGCTTGTACAGAAGTCACAAACCCTAAGAACAAAACACTAACTACCAGAAAACTTATTACATTCTTTTTCACTATAACCACCTGATTTGTCCGACCGGTCATTTAAGACCGATCGGACGTTAAACTACAGTGTATTTTATGTGACTCTATTTCAGAAGAGTCATCTTTTTAGTCTCGCTGTAGTTATCGGCAGAAAGCCGATAGAAATAAATACCAGATGAGACAGTTTTTCCAGAATAATTAGTTCCATCCCATTCGACCATATTCTCGCCGGATTGAGCCATTCCATCAAATGGTGTAGCTACGAGTTCACCGAGGATATTGAATACCTCTATACGGGCATTACTACTTGCTGGAAGCATAAAGGAGATTGTAGTAGTCGGGTTGAACGGGTTTGGATAGTTCTGCGACAAGCCATACTGCGATGGCAGATTGTTATCCGTTTCCTTGGCTGTGGAAAGGTTCGTGATTTCAACACGGTTACCTATACCACCTGTGAAAGTAAAGGTCTCAGAAGTTTTCACACCATTAACAGCAAGATAGAAAGCTTCACCATCGCTAACACCTTCTCTTGTAGCGGTTGAACGAACATCACCATATACAGGCATAAAGCCAAACAAACCATCTTCAGTCATAGTGAAACTACCAACCTTAAGGCCATTCTGTGTATGCGCAGTAATCGTTGCGCCAGATCTGACTGTATGATTATCAAGAGTCAGGTTATAGGCATATACATTCATCCAGCGGTTAGTCGCAGTAACATCTGAAATCACATTTGAAGCCAGTGTACCGTGATCACGACGCTCCTGTGGAGCAAGCTTCGGACCAGTCGTCGGGTAGATCAACTCGTCATCGTAGTCAACCTTCACCCAGTAACCGTTACATGGAGCCATTTCTGTCAAGGTATTATGAATGTCTCCAGGTATGTACACACCGTCCTGACCAAAAGTGACAATCAGATTATCGTCTAACGAAGAGACTGCAGCATCGACTGGCAATGAGAAGTCAGGCAGGTAAGAAACAAGGTTCCAGCCTGAAGTTACCTCGATCGGTGTAGCCATCGATACCCTATCGCCTGTGATTTCGAGAGTGGCGCTATCGGATACCTTGATCCAGTAACCGCTAAGGTGATCGACATACCAGAGAGTTGAGAACTGAGGTAAATCAGGATCATAAGTAAGCGCGCCCTGTTCGAAGCCCATCACGACCTCAAGGGTATCACCAAGCGATGACAGAGCATCGACGATGTAATCTTCTTCTTGATCAACAGACCAGCTTACAAGGTTCCATCCTGCCAGCAGATCACAGGTTTTGGTGATTTCGCCAGCATCAAGACAGACTTGCCAAGAATCACCGTTTGCAGTCCAGACTGGTTCAACATCAGTTTCAGCTTCGAAGCCGTTGATGAAGAAGCGAATCGTGTCGCCGGGGTCGGCGCCTTCGTCTTCCGGAGTATATCCGTCATCGCGATAAACCGGAAGGAAACCGTAATGACCGAGTTCGGTAACATAGTAGCTTCCACAATGGACACCATCCGGATCGTAAGCATCAACGACTGAACCGATAGGAAGAGGTTCGTCGAAGTAGAAATTGTTATCACAGTAGAAATTGACCCATTCATAAGTATCGTCAACTTCCTCGACAGGAGTGAGAACAATCATAATACCGCTCTCGCCGTAAGTGATATTCTCAACCAGACCCGGGTAATATCCTTCGTGATACGCCCACAGATCAAACGGGAAAGTCGAAATTTCGGAGAATGTAAATGCTCCAGATGCATTGGCGGTGGTCGTCTTTTCGTATGAACCGACAGGGAACTCATTATAAAGTTCAACGGTTACGTTTGGAACTGGGTTGCCCGCAGTATCAACAACATATCC
>JAYEIF010000182.1:0-10520 GCA_034659895.1 Candidatus Zixiibacteriota bacterium | reverse complement strand
CCATTCATATCCTGGCCAGACAAACCAGAGATTGCAGCAGCAGCTTCATCCTTATTGGACATCTCTACAAAAGCAAACCCTCTTGGGTCACCAGTGTATTTGTCTTTGATGATATTAACGCTTGAAACTTCTCCGAAGCCTTCAAACGCTTCACGTAACTGCTCTTCTGTCGTATCAAACGACAGGTTACCAATGTAGATATTCATTCTACACTCCACTTTCGTTTATCTCTTTGTGAAACTTTATCCCACATGGATTGTGTTCGTCGAGATAAACCCATTAAAGCGCACTATTGCGCATCGGCCCCACATTCAGCTCTTTCAAAGATTTGATAGGAATAAACAAAGCCTCAATAAAAGCGGTGACGGAAACCAATTCTAACATCTAGCACTTAAGTATATCGGTTTATATTGGCAAGTCAACAGGAAAATGTGAATTTATCTAAAAAATAATTAGAAAAATATTGTGCAAGTTAAAACTTTCACGGCCCCCCTCTCGCCATAGGATTAACCGTAGCACGGATATCCAATCCGCAAATTCGGAGTTTTGAGACGGTTTCAATCGGCAGGATGGTGTTATCTGCAAATTTGTATTGCGATTACCGGTTGTGGCGATTATTTTGGGTAATAGAAAATATCTGTGCCCCCGTAGCTCATCCGGATAGAGCATCTGCCTTCTAAGCAGAGGGTAGCAGGTTCGAGTCCTGCCGGGGGTATTTAATTTACTCCAAGACAACAACTTCCAGCGATTACTCAAACAAAAAAACAAGCTCAGATCGCCCTAAAGGGCATTTGACTGATAGAAGCAATCTTGAGAAGATTCTATCTTCTCTTTTGTCTTTTTTTCTTTATATGCAGCAGTGGTTGCAGGTCGTAGCATGGCAGATGCGCCACATATGTTCTCAGTATTCACTTTGGATATGGATGCTAAGTATCAGAACATTACAACTTGAATATCGATTATTGCAGTATATGAATTATTCAACAAATCATAGTTATTTTACCTCCGGTCGAACAGCCGTCGGCCTGCAAGGTATCCGAATACTTATGGCTTGTTGAAAAATTAGTTATTATGTACCACAATCTCAAATTCGCGTAGCGGGCGGCCTTGTGTCGCCCGTTTCTCTATACACACAGCGGAGACAAGCCCCGCTGCTACGCGAGCTGAAAGTGCGCCGTGGCGTGTAGAATGTTTATCAAGTGCAAGCCTTTTAAGCTATTTATAACAAAACCCTTTCACTTGAAACAATACAAAACATGCTTATCTATTTATGAACAAAAAACTTATACTTTATGCAGCAAACCCTATTTAAGAGTAATACCATTAGCGGAGATAAAATTATTTCTTCAAAATCTTTAAATAATCTGTGAACACAAACAATCGGTTTCGCTTATATCCCGTTATTTCTTTTAGGATATTTAATGAAACAAAATCTCGTACTAAGTCATTGCCTGCCTTTGGAGATAACTCGATATTCTTGGAAGCATACCCTGCTGTAACAACAGGACGCATAAAAATAAAGTTTAGTAATTTTTGGGCATTCTTAGTTTTTCTTCCAAGAGTTGGTATTTTCTTTGTAGTCAATTTTTCCTTCAGAGATATAATTTCATTCAAGGATGCCGCCGCATCTATTGCAGTTGATTCAATTGCTTGCAGAAAGTAATAAATCCATCTGGAGAGATCATTTTTATCCCGCGCAAAAGTAAGTTTGTCATAATATGAACTTTTATTTTTCTCGAAAAAATCCGAGGTGTATAGAAGTGGCTTCTCAAGCATTCCCACGCTAACCAAATACAAGGTTATCATCAACCTGCCAATACGGCCATTACCATCAAGAAAAGGGTGAATGGTTTCAAATTGATAATGAGCGATGGCAATTTTAACAAGATGAGGAATACCTATTTGCTTGTTGTGAAGAAACTTTTCCAAATCAGACATCAAATTTACGATATGCTCCATAGATGGTGGCACAAACATAGCGTCATTAATTGTTGCTCCACCAATCCAGTTCTGACTTTTGCGAAATTCCCCCGAATTTTTAGTTTTTCCTCGAACATGAGATAATAATATTTTATGAGCTTTCTTGATAAGACGATTAGAAAGTGGAATCTTGTTTAGTTCATCAAGAGCAAAATTCATCGCTTCCCTGTATTGTGCAGTTTCTCTCCAATCATCCCTTTGCTCAGGATTGATGTCCAGTTCATCAGAAAAGGCTTGTTCGATATTTGTTTTGGTTCCCTCAATACGGCTGGAAGTAACCACTTCTTTCATTACATATGATTGAATAAACAGGTCTATATTGGGGATAAATTTGGCAAAAGAATTAAGCTCACCTAAGCGGAGAGATACTGTTTCAATTCTCTTGTGTAGTTTGGTATCAGAAATTGACCATTTATGGTTGATTTCTTCCGGCATAAAGTACTTATACTGGTGACCCTTTAGCCATTTACCTGATTTGAATTTATTTATATCCATAATCTTTCATGAGTATAATACTATATTTCTTATTTTATGTAAAGAGCGAAAAGTAAAATATAAAATTCTATATTTTACTTTCAGTTTGATATTTTTTTAGAAAATACCTAAAATTAGCCAAATCAGATTCAAACTATCACGCCTGCCTGCCTGTCGGCGGACACGGTCGGCGCACAGGTTAATATACACCACCTCCGCAAAGTCTTTTTTGCTCTTTCCCCGTTTTGTTTGTATACTGTTATATATGAGAGTTAATATGTTTAAAATAATTTTTGTGGCTGCTCTTTTTGTGGTGGTATGTGCCTTGACTCTATCGGCTCAAAGTACTAACCGAAACAACATTTCAAGGTTGTTGGGGAAAAACACCACTCAATCAACCAATCCTGACCCGTCAGCGATAAAGGTGGCTCGTCTTCACTATTCCGGTGGTGGTGATTGGTACTGGGGCAACTCGGCTGTTCCCAATTTACTGCATTTTATAGACGACAGTACCGATTTCCCGGTAGATACAATTGAACGGACAGTTACTATCGAAGATGCGGACTTGTTTCGATATCCATTCCTATTTGCTACTGGTCACGGAGTTATCAGCTTTTCAATTGAAGAGAAAGAGAGGCTTCGACGTTATCTTGCCGGAGGTGGATTTCTCTTTGTGAACGACTCGTATGGTATGAAAGAGACTTTTAAGAAGGAAGTCGCCGATCTTTATCCAGAGCGAAGGCTTGTAGAAATTCCTCTGGATCATGCTCTTTACCATTCTTTCTACGATTTTCCTAATGGACCACCGAAGATTCACGAGCATGACAATAAACCGCCGCGGGGCTACGGCATCATAATCGACGGACGTTTGGTTCTTTATTTCCTTGTTGAATCCGATATTGGTGATGGATGGGAAAATCCTCAGGTACACAAGGACCCGCCGGAGTTGCGAGAGGCGGCACTGAAAATGGGAGTAAACATAGTAACATACGCCTTGTTATATTAGGATACCATTGACGCTGTTTTTTGAATTGAGGACGATATAGTGACAGCTAAACACACAAGCGAGACTTTAATAAACAAACTGAAGACTGTTCTAATAAAACAGCGTTTTGTTCTATTTCTGTCCGGTCTTTTCCTGACTGCGGGAGTTGTTCTTTTCGTTGGTACAGGACTTTCTCTTCTGGCTAATGTTGTTGTGCTTCCTGTCTGGCTAAAAATTTCGCTGTTGGTGATAACTGGCGTGATAACGCTGGTGCTCCTTATTCGATATTCTATCGCTGAGCTTTTTAACGGCTCGGTGCAAAGTGTCGCTGTTATCCTTGAGCAGAAAAACCCTAACGTAAAAGGAAGACTAATTGCCGCTGTGCAATTTGCCCTTGGGCTTCGGTTTGATGGCTACTCTGAAGAACTGGTAGACGCTACCGAGCAACAGGCAATCCAAAAAACGGGAGACATAAATTTCAACCACGCTGTTACGTATAGACCTCTTCTAAAACAAGGGCGTCTGTTAGCTATTGCAACTATACTTGTGATTATTTTGGTCACAATTTTACCGGGAGTTTTCTCGTATTCATACAAAGTATATTCCAATCCCGTAGTTGAAATTGCCCCTCCAATCAGCTACACATTAGCGCCCATTCCAGGGTCTGTCGAGTGGGTCAAGTATCACGACATAAAAATCGGCGCAGCAGTTGTAGGAACTGCTTTTCCACACAATGCAACTATTTATCATCGACTTGTTGGTGGAAGTTGGCAGCATACCAAGGTTGATTTACCTTTCTCATCGGCGCTATCCGGTGAAAAGAAAGATTCTGTTGTGTGTTCAATCAAGTTACGTCAGGTGAATCGATCTTTTGATTATTATGTCGAAGCCGGCAGGGTAAAAACTAAGATTCAACAGATTGATGTTGTAGATAAGCCGCGTGTTAACGGCATCAAAGTTTCGCTGTTTTATCCTGAATATACAGAACTGCCGCCAACTGTAATTGATGAAAACAACGGCTCATTTTCAGCTATTGTTGGAACCCGTGTAAATATGAAAATTGAGACCAACTTGCCGATTGAAAAGGCGACTCTCATATTCAATGATTCAAGCCGTGTTCCGCTCAATGTGAATAATCGCACGGGGGCAGTATCATTGCAGGTAGATAGTTCGCAATCCTATTATATTCAACTGCTTAATCATCTCGGCGAACAAAATCCCGATCCAATTGAATACTATATTACCGCCATACCTGATGAGTACCCATCTATTGATGTCCTGCGTCCGGGTTTCGATGCTAACCTGACGGATGAGATGATACTGCCTTTGAAAGTGCGTATTTTTGATGACTTCGGTTTTTCTTCGTTGGTTATGAAATACACTGTAGTATCGCAAGGAAATCAGTCCGAAGAAAATGTTATTGTGCTGCATTTCTCTGACAGAATTAAAACAGAAGGCGATGTTGAGTTCAACTGGGATATGAACAAGTTGAATCTCTATCCTGGAGATTATGCCACGTATTACTTCGAGATTGCCGACAACGACGAAGTTTCCGGCCCCAAGATTTCCCATTCACGTCAGTATATTGCACGGCTGCCCTCTCTGGATGAACTGATAGCAGAAACAGAAGGAGCGAACGCTAAACGTATCAGCCGTACTGAGCAGTTACTGAAACAGGGTCATGAGATGTCTGAAAAACTCAAGAATATGGCGCGGCGGATTCAGGCTAAGAGAAATGATGCTACCAAATCTGACTGGCAGGAACACAAAGAGTTGGAGGCGCTCACTCAAAAGAACGAAGAGCTTGTTAAAAATCTCGATAAAATGGCACAGCAGATGGAGAAGTCCGTTGAGAAACTTGCTGAAAACGCCACAATGAACCGAAAGATTATTGAAAAACTTCAGCAAATCCAGAAACTTTTCGAAGAGGTAGCTACTCCTGAAATGAAAGAAGCTCAGAAAAAGTTGATGGAAGCTATGAAGAACATGGATCGTCAGAAGATTCTCGAAGCAATGAAAGAGTTTAAGATGTCCCATGATGAACTTTTGAAACGCCTGGAACGTACTCTTGCCCTCTTGAAAAAAATGCAGGTGAAACAAAAGATGGAGGGGATGATTCGTAAAGCTGAGCAATTATTGGAACAGCAACAAGCCCAGAATGACAGGACAGATTCAACATCGAAGAATAACCTTCCATCACTAAGCTCGCAGGAAGATGAGATTAAAAGTGATTTGGAGTCTCTTAAGAGTGAAGTGGATGAATTACGCCAGTTGATGAAAAAAGCCGAGATGGAAAAGTCTTCGGAAGCTCAGAGTTTTGCCGAAGCTGTTGAGAAGACCGATGCCAACGAGAATATGGCGCAGATGTCGAATGCTCTCCAGCAGAAAAATAAGAAGAAATCTTCCAGCGAAGGGGAGTCCGCTTCCACCAAACTCGCACAAATGCTGGATGAAATGCAACAACAGATGCTTGCGCTCACTGGAGAGGATGAGAAAGAAACTAAGAAAAATATCCGAATGGCAATGGAAGATGCTAATCAGCTATCACGTAATCAGGAAGACTTGCTCGAGAAAGCTGCTGGGATGACAGCCCAGTCAATCATGCTCAAAGAAATGGCAACTGCCCAGCAGGATCTGGAAGCTACTTGTACCGGTCTTGGAAACAGGATTACCAAGCTTGGCAAACAGTCACCGTTTATCGCCGCCGAACTGGAGATGTTAATCAATAAGGTAAAACAAAATATGGAAATGGCTATTACAGGTTTTACCGAGAAGAAAACAGCTCAGGCTTGTCGGTCGCAGCGTCAGGCAATGGTTGATCTCAACCGTGCTTCAATCCGCCTTATGGAATCTCTCAAGAACCAGAAGCAGTGCGATAAAGGAGGCAACTGCAACAAGAACATGGCTAAGCTGGAATCAATGTGCAATAAACAGAACAAGTTGAACCAGCAAACAAAAAGCCAATGTAACAACCCATCGTTTAATCCATCCAGTAAAAAAAGTGCAAGTCGAGAAGCTCTCCAAAGAATGGCTGGCGAACAGCAATCGATACGTAAATCAATGCAACAATTGGCAGATGAGTTTGGAAATTCTCGGCAGGTATTGGGACGGTTGCAGGATATTGCTAAAGAGATGAAGAGTGTGGAAGAAGATCTTGCCGATGGTGAAGTCGGAGAACAAACACTCAAACGACAGTTGAATATATATTCGCGTATGCTACAAGCCAGTCGTTCTTTGCAGCGTAAGGACTTTACAGAGCAACGCAAGGCTACTTCTGCCGAAGAACAGTTGTTTGTCGTCCCCCCAAGCTTGCCGTCTGAGCTTCTAGATGATCGCATCAAACTTGAGGATCGTCTTCGCAAATACCTGGGTGACAGCTACCCGTCCCAGTATGAGGAGCAAATCAAAGCATATTTCAAGGCGCTTCTCAAGGCCGAGTCGCGTTCCCGCTCAACTATTCAAACACAAGAACAAGGTACTGACCAGTGATTAGCTTTCGTTTATGCCTGTTGGTAGTGGCTTTAATAACGATTCTTCAGCCCACTGCCTATACAGATTCCACACAGAAAGACCGTTCCCAGTCAGGGCCGGCATTCAGGATGCAAAACGGGAAAGATGCTAAGTTTGTAAATTTGGCTCGGCAACTGATACGACAAAATGACTATCAAGGAGCAGCGGAACTGCTGGAAACTGTCTATGAACACCAGCCTGATAATTATGTTGTAGTTAATCTTCTCCGCAGGTGTTATGACCAATTGGCTCAGTACACCAAATCGGAAATGTTGATTCGACGTCTGCTTGAATCTTCTCCCAAAGATCACGTTCTGAACCTGTTCCTTGCTGAATCACTTGTAAAACAGGACAGTCTCAAACAGGCAAAAGAGGTTTATCAGCGCGCTATTGAACTAATTGCTTCCCACGATACTACACGATATAGAGCCACAGTAAGGAGCATGGAACGAAATGGTTTTGAAGAGGATGCATTGGAATTGATTAGTGTCGCAAGGGCTAAAACATCCGACACAGAACTGATGGCGCTCGATGCCGGAAGAATTCTTGAGGAGCTTCAGCGCTATCCGGAGGCTGCTGATGAATACTTTATCGC
Organism: Candidatus Zixiibacteriota bacterium; assembly: GCA_034659895.1. Taxonomy (GTDB): domain Bacteria; phylum Zixibacteria; class MSB-5A5; order GN15; family FEB-12; genus B120-G9. The sequence goes on along the minus strand of JAYEIF010000182.1, from coordinate 2,976 downwards.
TTTAGACGATACTTCCCAATCAGGAATAGAGGCAGAAAGCCGACTTCTCAGTTTGCTTTCATTTCCGGAAGCAAGCAGTGAAGTGGAAGCAACGTTGCTCAAGAAAATTGGGAATGTCCCGCAGGCTCAAGCTGCCAGACTTCTTTCGACACACTATCTTAAAGCAGGTCAAGGAAAAGAAGCATTTGAGTATGCAAAATTGCAGGATTCCCTTGAGGACAGCAAAGGCAAGGCTCTCTTGCGTTTTATCAGAGCATGTCAGGAGAGAAGAATGTATTCAGAAGCGGCAAGCGCAGCAGAATGGGTATTGCCGATATATGGTAATCAGTCGATTTTTGAAGCAACTTACTTCATTTATGCAAATGCCTTAACACATCTGGGAAAATTCGAAAATGCGATTGCTGTTTATGATACGATTATAGCTCGCTTTCCGCGCATTCAGGACAAGGCTGAAGCTGGTTATCAAATTGGAGTAATTTACCTTAACTACCTTGAGGATTATCAATCAGCTCTTAACATATTTGACTCCGTAGCTACCCAGTATAAGGCAGGAAGCGGATATATGAAATCTCTACTGTCAGCACCTCATTGTTTGTTACGACAGGGTAATCTGGATGCAGCTTTCGAAAGATTTGAATCACTGACGAAACTTTCGCTGAATGACAATTCTATGGAAGCTGTTCATTTCAATTTAGGACTGATTAGATTCTTTAAGATGGAATTCGATTCCTCAAAGACTGCCTTCAACAAACTATTGGTAGATTATCCTCGCGGATTCTATGTCAACGATGCTCTTAGTCTTATGCTTATACTTGATGAAGCTGAGAATGCTCCCGATTTGTTGAAACTATATTCACATTCTCTTCTCTATGACCAACGTCGCTTGTTTGATTCGTCCATCTGTGTTCTAAAAAAATTAGCAACCGCAACTGATAAAACTCTGTCCGATATTGCTCTTTTCAAACTATCACAATTGAGTTTGGATAAGCCGGATTCCTCGGCGGCTATAAATTACATAAACCAACTGTCTGAGCAATTTCCAGAATCTTACTATCTCCCCTATGGATTAAAACTAAAAGCAGATATTCTGCTGAAGAATTTGGACTCACTCAAAGCTGGAAAAAAAATATACCGACATTTACTTAAGACTTACCCAAACTATCCTTTTGCTTCAGAAGTCCGCAAACATCTTCGCAAACTTGAGGAAGACAACCCTATTGGTTAGGTGAATAATACTTGATACGGTTTGCTGGTAATTTTTCAGGGTTGACTGTATGCTGTTAGATTACGAAAAACTGGAAGATTTTCTGGACAAGTATTTTGGCTCACCTCATGCTCGAGAAGCAAGGATGGTGGGTATCAATAGATTATACGACTCCGGCTATTTCGATATTGTTCGCTTTTTTGGTGAAGATAAAATCAATCCCGACAAAGTTGAAATTCACAGTTTACCGGGGCGATACGAACTGTCTGACCAAAAAATCAAAGAATTTTCAGGCAAAATCGAATCGCAATTGCGAAAACAGGGAAGGCTCTACGATGGGCCAGATGCCATGCGCCTCAAGGCTGTCAACCTGACAGACTCACCGTATTATATCTCAATTCAGGCTTGCAACTATGGTATTTTTGCCGGTTGTTGCTTTGGGCTTGACCAACCAGATCAATTGTTTGATAGCAATGGCAGTACTCTGCGAGAATACTACAAGCAAATAACTCTGAGTACTAATCTGGAAACTCACCCTCTGGCAATGTGTCTTGGAGTCTGTGGAATGGTAGTTGTCGATAAGAATGGTGATGAAGAAACAAATGACATACAGCAGAAGCGGCGTTATCTACTGCTCGTGCATCGGTCAAAACATCTTGCGTCGCTTGAGGACACTATTGGAGTATCCGCAGCCGGTTCAGTCGATTTTACTACCTCGTGTCAAACTCTCTCAGAACTATCAAAAAGAAGTCTGTCTCAGGAAATAGAAGAGGAACTTGGACTCGCCCCAAATGAGTTCACTGTCGAACCGTTAGCCTATGCGCGCGAGATATTCAGGGGGGAGAAGCCCCAGCTATTCTGTCTTATTAAAACGCCGCTCTCAGTAGAAGAACTCACTCACAAATTACAAAATCCACAGCAACAAAGTGAATTCGATTCCTTCGAATTTATACCAATGTCTGACGATTTAATCGGTACTCTCCGCCAAATGGAAGTTAATCATGAAGTTATGATGAACAGTCTTCTTCTGGAGGAGTATTTTACTGTCAGCTAAGCGGTTTTCATCTCAAGGTTAAACCAAACACCGCCATAGATTATAGCCATTATACCTTTGCAATCGGCTGGCCAGTGTGGACCAACTATGAACAGGTAGCACAATAATGTAAGGCCAAAGAAAAGCTTCACTATCCCTGCATGGAATTTGTTTGACAGCAAGCTGAATATGCCCAAAAGAACGAATAGAACAATTAGAGCCGGAGCATATATCAATGCCAGCCACTTTCACAAAGTGAACTCAATTGCAAGGCTACCAAAAGAACTCTGAACAGATATATCATACAGCAGATAGAGATGTGATAAAAAGAAAAACACGGACAGAACCAGAAAAAGAAGGCTCTCATAATGTTGACTTTTAAGGTCCCGAAATCCTGACATTGCAAAAAACAACGCCATACCCAACAGACCGGTGAGCATCAGATACCAGCCATTTCCTAATATGTCAGTCAATAATAGTTCCATAATATAGTTTCTCCATCACCTTATAGAAGAAAGAATTATGCCAGACGAGTGGGTTTGTGTTATTTATGTATAACTGATTGAAAGAGAGAAAGATACAACACCAGAAGGGTTGCGGATAAGGCAAGGTTGTTGCTATATATGGGAAAGAAGTTGCAGTATAATGTAAAAAAGCCCGCCGTGATGACGACGGGCTATAGAGATTATTTATTTAAGTAGGGCTTGTTGAATAATTAGTTATTATGTACCACAATCTC
>JAYEIF010000181.1:9320-10529 GCA_034659895.1 Candidatus Zixiibacteriota bacterium | reverse complement strand
AGATAGATAGGCTTCATCTTTGTTTGCTTAATACACACTCCTTGTCTTCATATACATGACTTTAATGCGGCGACGGCGCCTCGCAGTTTGGGAACCACACAATCAAATTTAGCTCCGTAGTCTAGTTGCAAGCAACCTAACCTGCTTTCCTATTTTCTATCGAAAATTATACCACCCCACTCTGTGACCACAAACCCTGTTCGTGTAAAAGAGGGAACAGAAGGGGATTCAATATCAATAGGTTCATCAACTGGAACAAAGATGAACCATAATCGAAGCTCATTATCGGGTGTGGGAACAACTTCAAGTGGACATACATCATTAAGATCGTGATTGAGAATTGGATAAATTGCATAATATGGAGATTCAGGAAGTCTGTTTGGCCAGTAATCTATGAAATCAATGATTTCAGTATCGTTGAAACCATATTTGTGAAGTGTCTCATCAAAGAAATATGACAACTCATTAAATGCTACAACCCATCCTTGTTCGGGAATCTTAGTTGTAACACTGGCTTCATAAAACAGGAAGCCTTCAGTCCCGGGAATTGAGCCATCAGGGTTAGCCAGAACATGCCAGCCTTCGTTGTAAGGCGGAATTGAGGTCAGGACTTTTCTGTTGGGTTCAATGCTAACTTTAACACTACATGATTGCTGAGGATATAGATAAATATTCGGCTTCAAAACTCTTATACTGACTGGTATATGTCCCGGATTTGAGTATTTTGTTACTCCCGAGTGACCAATTGATATACCAACTCCAATATTTACCGATAAATCATCATTATCAGGAAGCTTGAACCAGTTAACTGATGCATATACAAAAGGATAAAAAGAATTTATAGCATAGTTTGCTTGTGTTGAAATCGAAAGATTGGAGTACGTATAATTATCATTCAACGAACACATTGATAATTGAAAATCGTGCTCTATAGATAAGGAACGAAAATTGTGATTTAACTTAGTTCCTATGTAAGAGGATTTAACCAAATCTCTATCAAAATTGTTATTTATGTTATTTAACCCATTTAGCAATCCACAATACAAATTAAAACGACCAATAATCACCCCTAAGTTAGCATCATAACCATATTGACACTTAGCTTTGCTATCATACCAGGAAGCTATCAAGTCAACATTTGTGAAAAATGATCCGTATTCAAATTTAACGCCACCTCCAATAGAAAAATCACTTTGATACAAAACTACA
>JAYEIF010000181.1:0-9220 GCA_034659895.1 Candidatus Zixiibacteriota bacterium | reverse complement strand
ACATCGCGATAAAACTCACCACGAGCTTCATCACCAAGATAAGCGATATTCTTTTGAATGTACAAATGCGGTTTTAGCGACATGTTTGTTTGAGTCATATCAGCCGCAAGTAAGCTGACAGATATCACACAAATTAACACCGTCAGCATAACGATTGTAAATAAAACTCTCATCATGAACTCCGTTTATTATTAATAAAAAATAGTTTCACCATAATTGCTAATTCTTATCCGGTGTATCATAGCTTGCCTTTTAAGTATCCATACAAAATATGACCATCGCCATCACCCCCTACACTCTTGCTGGTTCGCCGACGATTTGTTTGATCCGGTCGGCTACGCTGTCAGCATCAATGCCAAGCATTTTGAACAGCTCCGCTGGTTTACCCGACGAAGCATATCCGGTTACACCCATTCGTGTGAGTGTGCTGTGAGCGCCGGATTCCATCAACGCCACCGCTAGAGTACTCCCCAAACCGGTTTTGACGTTGTGATCTTCAAGCACAACCAGATGTTCAAACTTAGCCAGCATCTGCAAATCATCGGGGTGTAAATCCGACCAGTCGGAAACGTTTATCAAAGCCACCCTGAGACCATTGTCATTGAGTTTGTTCCAGGCATCGATAGCCACAAAAGCCATATTCCCAGCCGTAACCAGAGCCAGTTTTTCTCCGCGACGCAGAGTATCCATGCGGCCATAAGTGTATGTGTAACCTTCACCGAAGAACGGTTTACCATCCTCATCTGTGATAACAGGCACCTTCGAACGTCCCATAATAACCGCAAAATTGCCGGGAATACTGAGAATATAACGGGCAATTTTATCTGTCTGGTTGGGATCAGCTGGAGTGATAACTTTCCATCCAAAAGTAGAGTTGAACAGCCCAAAATAGTCAATACACTGGTGTGTCTTGCCGTCCTCGCCAACCTGAACGCCGGCATGAGTGCAGATAAGTTTTAGGTTTGAGTGATTGATATCATTAAGGCGTGCCTGGTTGTAGGTTTCGTCAACTCCGAATACGGCAAAGTCCGCCCATACCGCCAGAGCCTTTTCCGCCCCCAACGATCCCGCACAAGTGGCTACATTGTGTTCGGATATCCCGCACTGGAAAAAGTTGTCGGGGAATTTTTCAGCAAAAGCCGCTGTCTTAACTGAACCAGCCAGATCGCAGTCAAACACAGCCATTGTGAAATCGTCTTTGTCCATATTGACTTCCGCCACTGACAGAAGAGCTTTTCCCCACGCAGAGCGATTATCCAACAAGTCATCTACGCCATAGTTGAATGATTTCCCCGGGTCAACGAGCGGAAATGGTGTTTCCTCACGTTTGAACATAGGCGGTGGACCATCGGCTCGACGGGAGACCAAAGTGTCAAAATCGGAATCATCCGTACCAAGTTGCGCCAAAGCTTCACCAAGCATCTCACGCTTCACCGGTGCGCCGTGGAAGCCCTCTTTGTTCTCCATAAAGGAAACACCCTTACCCATTGTCGTACGAGCCAAAATCATAAACGGCGATCCTGAATCGTTAGTGGCGCGATGTAGAGCCTCATAAATCTGATTTAAATCATGACCATCAACTTCTATAACGTGCCAGCCATCCGAGGTCCAGTCTCGTGCTATGTCCTGCGGCATGATGTCGCGAATACGTCCAGATATCTGAAGACGGTTGTAGTCAACAATAGCAGTCAGATTTGTCAATTGAAACTTCGCCGCCATACGCCGCGCCTCAGATATTTGTCCCTTCTGCTGTTCACCATCACCCATAGCGACATAGGTATGGAAGCCCTGTTCTGATAGTCGGGAGTAGATTGCCTTCCCAATCCCGACTGATAATCCCTGACCGAGATTGCCGGTATCCCATTCAACTCCCGGAACAGTTTGTTCAACGTGTCCCTCAAATGGCGAACCTCCCTGACGGAATCCATGTAAACAAGGAACAATATCAAAAAAACCGGCTGCCGCAAGCGATGAATAAACAGCGGGAGAGGTATGACCATGGGATATGACAATACGATCACGATCATTCCGATGAGGGTTATTTGGATCCACTTTTGCCAGATTGTAAAGGGTCAAAAACACTTCAACCGATGACATAGAACCGCCGGGATGACCGGAAGCGGCAACAGATGTCATTTTCAGAATGTTGCCCCGTGCAATACGAGCCATCTCAGTAAGTTTTTTGTGCCACTCATCAGAGAGAGCGCTATCGGTGAAACCTCGCCAGGGATCGAATGTCATTATTGCATATCCTTTCTATTTGAAAATTGATTTTACCAAATCACTAAATTCCTTCAGCCCACGAGACGGACTGCCATCGATTGCTATAACGACCATAGGAAGATTACGCTCTGCCAACGCACGGGCATCACCTATCGCTTGTGCTGATATCAATTGGCCAAAGTCAAAAAATTGTCCGGGGATATCAAGACGTTCATATTTTTGTCTCACAAAGACTACAAACCTTCCATTTGGTGGACCGCCTTTATACAACTGCCCAATGGAATGAAGAAACCGAGGACCATAACCGCGCAGAGTTGCCACCTTCTTCTTCGTTTGTAATAAAGATCGCACTTGCGCAAATTCTTTCTCAGTGGCGTTGTCTTCTTTGAAATAGCCAAGCAACGAAAGATACTCGGGCTGTTTAAGGCCAGAGAAAAATCTTTTGAGCGTTTTCTTTAAGTCGCTTACTTCATTTCGGGTGTAGCGTCGGCCACTGTGACTCACAAGAGCCAAGTGTTTGAATCGAGCTGTAGGAGCCATGTCATCGAACTGACCTGATTCCTGATAAGCTTTGAGAATAGCAGAGGTGTTTGCTTTGCTCTCGGAGACGTTTGGCTCATCGAAAGGATTGATGTGGAAATGATACCCCGCTACTGCGGTAGCTGCTTCCCACAGCAGAAATTGTGCACCTATCTCATTAAGAGATTCCATTTCGATACTAATTGATGGAACACCTTTCTTAATAAGTTTATCGAAAAGTGCTCGATTTGCGCCTAATCGTTCCGAAGATAATCGAAGCGAAACGAACATGCGATCCCGTCCATAATGAGCAGGACTACCGGTTGGTTCAGCTTCAATTGGTATAACCCCCTTACCCTTCTTTCCAGTTGACTCAGCTACCAGTTGTTCTATCCACGGTACAAGAGGTGCGGTCTTTTTTGAAGCCATAAACGTCAATTTGTCAATGCCTTTTGATGCCGCCACAGCTATTAGTGTTCCTAACACAAGGGCAGGGTTAGTCTCGCCTGTGCGTTCGCGAATGGCTTTTTCCATTACCCCAGCACTTTCGAGAAGTTTTTTCAAATCTACACCGGCAAAGAAACCGGGAACCAACCCAAAATACGAAAGAGCCGAGTATCGACCACCAATGTCAGACGGATTCAGGAATATCTTGCGAAAATGATACTGTCTGCCCATTCTCTCAAGTGAACTGCTCTTGTCCGTGATAGCTACAAAGTGCTTTCCAATCTGCTTCACCCCCGCCCGGTCAAGAATATCCATGAAGAAAGCCAAATGCGAACGGGTCTCAATTGTAGAACCAGACTTAGAGGAAACGATAAACAAAGTTTTTCGTGGGTCAATCTTGCGGGTAAGAGCCTTGACAGCAGTCGGATCGGTAGAATCAATAACATCAAAAGATTTCAACCGGGGATGTTTGCGGAAAGCGAGCTTAAACAGTTCCGGACACAGCGATGATCCTCCCATACCCATCAAGACAACATGGCACAACCTGTCCTTGAATACCTGTTGACCAAATTGCTCTATTCGGGAAATCTGCCTCTTCATACGAGGGACAACATCTACCCACCCAAGCCGATTGCCAATTAGCTTTTTCATGGCAGTACCCTTTGAAAAAATCTCAGGCTGACGGTTCATGATTTTTGCTGTTACCTCATCCCTCGAGGCGCGGCGCAGAGCCAGTGAATATTCCTTATTAACTCGACCCTCAGTGATAAACAAATTATTTTGTGACATCACATATCCTTTGTATTACAAAGCTTTTACTTTCTGTACCAGAGCCGCTTTATCCTTGCAGCCAAAGAAAGCTGTACCCATCACAAGAATATCAGCCCCTGCATTTACTACCGATGCAGCATTATTTGTGTCGATACCACCATCAACCTGAATAGTAGTTTTGAGATGATGATAATCAATATATTCACCTGCGGTCGAAACGGCAGACAGAGTAGATTCAATAAATCTCTGACCACCAAAACCAGGAAACACCGACATTATTAAAAGCAAATCAACTTCTTCAAGAAATGGCAGAACCTTCTCGATATTTGTATCAGGTTTAATAGACAAACCGACTCCACACCCCAGAGCTTTAATCTGTCTCACAAGAGGAATGATATTGGAGCGAGCTTCATAGTGAAATGTGATGCTGTCCGCTCCTGCCTTAACAAAAGCTTCGAAATACTTCTCCGGTTCCGAAAGCATTAAATGCACATCCAGAAACATTTCAGTAAGTTCATCTATGGTTTTCACTATCGCCGGTCCAAATGAGATATTTGGAACAAAGTGACCATCCATAATATCAAGATGTAACATATCAACCCCAGATTGTTCGGCTCTACGAATATCATCGCCGAGCTGTGAAAAGTCGGCAGCCAGCACAGAAGGAGCTAATTTTGCCATGCGATAATCTATTAACTTCTTTCTCTTTTCGCAATCGTATTCTAAAAAACTCTTTTTGTTTTGACTCTTTCCCATACGTGAGATGTCTTTGAGTCCTCTCAACAGTGATTGTAAACAATACTTTGTACTATGTTGAGTAGAAAACCATATTCTCAGTTGAATTTCACCATGCTTTCTGTTATCATTAGCTGTAATTTTGAAGTTTGTTAATGTCTTAATACAGGAGGTTTCACAACAATGACAAAATCAGAATATATTTGGATGAATGGAAAGTTCGTCAAATGGGATGATGCTAATATCCATATCTGTTCTCATGTAGTCCACTATGGATCATCGGTTTTTGAAGGTATGCGCATCTATAAAACGCCAAAAGGCTCAGTTGCTTTTCGTTTAGGCGAACACAGCCGCCGCCTGTTGAACTCAGGCAAAATCTACCACATGGACATCCCATACACAGCCAAAGAGATTGATGAAGCGATTATGCAAACTGTGGCAATCAATAAAATGGAGGAGTGCTATGTGCGACCGGTAGCTTATCGAGGCTATGAATCGCTCGGCGTTGATCCAACTCCGTGTCCAGTTGATTTGGCTATTGCTGTATGGCCATGGGGAAAATATCTTGGTGCGGAAGCGCTTGAAAATGGCGTAAAAGTATGCGTATCATCGTGGAATCGTCTTGCTCCAAACACAATGCCGGCTATGGCCAAAGCTGGCGCCAATTACATGAATGGCCAGCTGATAAAGCTCGAAGCTATCAGACATGGTTATGTTGAAGGCATCGCATTGGATACTCAAGGACATGTGTCAGAAGGTTCCGGAGAGAATGTTTTCCTGGTTCGCGATGGTGTTTTAATCACTCCAACTTTTGCCGCATCAGTTCTGCCCGGTATCACACGAAGCTCAATTATTACTCTAGCAGAAGACATGGGCATCAAAGTCATCGAACAAAATATCCCGCGCGAGGCTCTCTACCTTGCCGATGAGGTTTTCTTCACCGGTTCAGCAGCTGAGGTAACACCGATATCGTCTATTGATGACATTAAAATCGGCAAGGGAAAACGTGGGCCGATTACAACTAAGCTACAAAAGGCCCTTTTTGATATTCTTAAAGGCAACTCAGAAGACAAATACAATTGGCTAACACTTGTACCGGAATACAAAGGAGCTGAGGTTTAATGAAAATAGCAATTGGGTGTGATCATGCCGGCTATGAATTTAAGGAGAAGGTCAAAGAGATTCTCATTGGCTGGAACCACGATGTGACAGATTTTGGTACTTATTCAAAGAAGTCAGTTGACTACCCGGACTTTGGTCTGAAAGTGGCTCTCGCTGTGACTGAAAGCAAAGTGGACTATGGAATTGCTATCTGCTGGACCGGCAATGGAATGACTATTGCCACAAACAAGATTCGTGGTGTCAGGGCTGGTCTGGCTCTCAATCCGGAAATGGCAATGCTTACACGAGCCCATAACGATGCCAACGTGTTAACCCTTTCGCAGAAATATACTCCGGAGGAACAGCTTAAGGAGATTCTGAAAAACTTCTTTGAGACTCCATTCGAAGGAGGACGTCATCTTCCCAGAGTAAACAAAATCCGCGCTGCTGAAGAAGGCCTATCTTCTGAGAAATCATAGGAACAAAACAAGCTGTAGAGTCTGATTACACTGATATGAAATAGTCTGAAATGCACTCTGAGACAAATCTTGTTCCTTAAACAGTTCGTCTAAACGCAACCCTATTCATAAACTGTTGTCTCACAGTGAAATAAATCGCATTATGTGACTGTTTTTTGTTGTTTACCGTAAGAGAATTTAATAAATTGATACTTCAATGAAGTTATAGGTTTTGGCTTGAAAATTAAAGGAATCGGCACCTGATTATGACATTTGAACGACAAAAAATTGAGACTATTCTTCTCGAAGAGGAAATGAAAAACTCCTACATGGATTACTCCATGTCGGTGATAACCAACCGCGCTTTGCCCGATATCCGCGACGGCCTTAAACCATCCAATCGCCGTATTTTGGTAGCGATGAATGACCTTGGGCTTAATCCCGGCAAAGGATATCGTAAATGCGCCAAGATCGCAGGTGATACTTCCGGCAACTACCATCCCCATGGTGAACAAATAGTCTACCCGACACTCGTGCGCATGGCTCAGAATTTTAATATGCGTTATCCTCTTGTTGATGGTCAGGGAAACTTTGGCTCTGTCGATGGTGATGGCGCAGCAGCGATGCGTTACACCGAAGCACGACTGACACCTATCGCTGTGGAAATACTCGACGACCTCAAAAAAGAGACCGTAAACTTTGTGGAGAACTACGACGGCACACGCAAGGAACCGACTGTCCTGCCCGGCAAGTTCCCCAACTTGCTGTGTAACGGAACATCTGGCATCGCTGTTGGTATGGCTACCAACATTCCTCCTCATAACCTAAACGAGATTTCCGAGGCAATAATCAGAGTAATCGAAAATCCGGAATGCACCAACGATGATTTAATCAAACTGGTCCCTGGACCTGATTTTCCTACTGGTGGTCTTATCAATGGCCGTGATGGGATTTATCAAGCATACACTACTGGCAAAGGGCATATTCCAGTGCGAGCGCGAGTAGCAGTAGAACACATGAAAAACGGCAAAGATGCTATCATCGTAACTGAAATACCATACCAGGTTAACAAATCAAATCTTCTTGAGAAGATTGCCGATCTTGTGCGCGATAAGAGAATCGAGGGCATTTCTGACCTTCGTGATGAATCCGATCGAGACGGAATGCGCATCATGATTGAACTCAAACGGGATCAGCAAGCCGAAGTAATACTAAATCAGCTCTATAAACATACTACTATGCAGACCACTTTCTCGGTCAATATGTTGGGGCTTGATCATGGCGTCCCAAAATTAATGAGTCTCAAGCAGCTTTTGGAGTTGTTTGTCGATCATCGCCACGAAGTAATAACGCGTCGCACAAAGTACGACCTGCGCAAGGCGGAAGAACGTGCTCATATTCTCGAAGGCTACCGTATCGCACTGGACAATATCGATGCTATTATTCAGTTGATAAAAAAATCCAAAGATACTCACATGGCTCATGCCGGATTAATGAAGAATTTTAAGCTCTCAGACAAACAAGCCACAGCTATTCTGGAGATGCGCCTGCAACGATTGACAGGCTTAGAACGCAAGAAAATCGAGGAAGAATATCACGAGCTTATTAAGAAAATCAGTGAACTCAAAGCCATCCTTGATTCCAAAGCGCTTCGAATGCAAATCATCAAAGAAGAGACTGAGAGCATTGCCACCAAATTCAAAGATGAACGTCGAACCGAGATTCAGGAAGCCACCGAAGACCTGACAGTCGAAGACCTGATAGCTGAGGAAGAAATGGTTATTACTATCTCGCACCTTGGTTATGTGAAACGCATGTCGGTAACATCCTATCGTAAACAACAGCGCGGCGGAATGGGATCAAGAGGGACCCAGACAAAAGACGACGACTTTGCCGAACATCTTTTCATTGCCTCTACACATGACTATATTCTCTTTTTCTCCAGTAAAGGTCACTGCTACTGGGTGAAAGTCCACTCGATACCAACAGGCGGCAAACTTGCCAAAGGCAAACCAATTGTTAACCTGTGTAAGATGGAGCGCAATGAATCCATCACTGCTTTCTGCAAGGTGCGCGATTTCTCACCAGACGAATATGTCGTGATGTCAACCCGAAAGGGTGTCATTAAAAAGGTGCGGCTTGATGCTTTCTCACATCCACGTGCGAATGGTATCATCGCTATGAATGTTCCTAAAGGCGACGAACTAATTGAAGCGTCATTGACTGATGGTACTTATGAAATTGTTCTGGCTACCCGTCTGGGGATGGCGATTCGTTTTAACGAGGGAAAAGTGCGAGCTATGGGGCGCAATGCCTATGGCGTCAAAGGTATCAATCTCAGTAAAGGTGACCGTGTAATCGGTATGATGGTAGTCAAACGCAACAGCAGTTTGTTGGTGATTACCGAAAATGGTTACGGTAAACGAACCTCAATCGATGATTACCGCATCACTAACCGAGGCGGCAAGGGAGTCATAAATATCAAGACATCAGAACGCAATGGCGAGGTCGTGGCGATTAAGGAAGTGCTGGATGATGACGAATTGATTCTGATAACCAAGCACGGCATCGCTAACCGTCAGGCGGTAAAACAGATTAACGTCATCGGCCGCAACACACAAGGCGTACGGCTGATTACTCTTAGAGAGGATGATCTTGTTACAGATGTAGCCCGAGTTGCAAAAGAGGAATAGGTTGATTCTACGACTAAAAAATAATAATGGGATTCTTTAACAGTCTATTTAACAAACCCCCCAAACCGGGTAAACCTCGACCAATAACTGATGAGTCTTTCGAGCAGGAAGTCATTGCGTCAGATATTCCGGCTGTGGTTGATTTTTGGTCAGTTAAGTGTCCTCCCTGTCAAGTTATGGGAGGACTATTAAATGAAATTGGCCCTGAGTATGCTGGTCGTGTGAACATCTTCAAATTAAATGTAGATCAAAATCCGCAAACAGCTATGCAGT
>JAYEIF010000180.1:0-10675 GCA_034659895.1 Candidatus Zixiibacteriota bacterium | reverse complement strand
AATTGACAAAAAGGGACAAATGGCGGTGCTTGCTCGATATGCCAATTCTCGAGGAGCAGAGAAGCTTGGCGTGTTGCCAAATCCTTCGACCTCTACAATAACAAAACTAAAAGATATCTGGAACCAATTTCCTGAAGCAGAGCCAAAAACGACCGATGCTATCTTAGCCCTTATGCACAAAGAAGAAATCAACGGCGGGCTGATTATGGGGTCCAACCCTATTATGCTTTATCCGGATCGACAGTTTGCCACAGAGGGTTTGGAGAAGCTGGATTTTCTGGTAGCCTGTGATATGTTCGAGACAGAAACGACTGAATTGGCTGATGTAGTTTTGCCTATATCCAGCTGGGCTGAGTATGAGGGCACTTACATAAATTTAGAGAGTCGAAGTCAAGTTGCCCATCAGGCTATCAAACCGATTGGTAAATCCAAGCCAGCTTTTGAAATAATCAATATGATTGCAGAAAAATTAGATGCGTCATTGTTTGAATCTGATGAGCAAATGTCTTCCGAAATAGAGCAATTGTTATTACAGAAATGCAGTAATGCGATACCTGATAATTTTGTCGGAGTCTCACCGTTGACCGAAGAGGTCAATCCTGATTATCCAATCCCCTTGTATGTGTGCGACGACCCACATCATACAGGGCACTTAACACAGAAAGCACCTTCGCTATCCAATTTTTCAGGAGAAGCATATATCGAAATGTCTCCTGATTTAGCTGTCAGACTTAAAGTTGCTGAAGGTCAACCAGTGCGAGTGGAATCGCCGGTCGGTAAAAATGTTATGCCTGTTAAAGTATCAGAACACATTGATAATGATGTTGTTATCATGCCAAGGAATTTCTCTCAGACCAGAGTAACATCGTTATTGATGCGCAAAAAGCGAATTGACTGGGTCAGGATTACGAAAGTGAACGAGTAGGTATGTGGGAAATAGTCATTATATCGTCAATTAAGGTTTTGCTTGTTGTCGTAACAATTCTGACCGGGTGTGCCTATGCAACCTACATGGAACGAAAAGTACTGGGACATATGCAGCACCGCATCGGACCGCTATATGCAGGACCATACGGATTGCTGCAACCTGTAGCTGACGGATTGAAGCTTATGTTCAAGGAAGACATTGTTCCTGACAATGTCGAAAGAGTTACTTATGCGCTTGCGCCTCTAATAGCTTTTGTGCCGTCCTTGCTTACATTTGCCGTGGTACCATTTGCCGCAGATGCTGATATGTTCGGATATCAAATCACAGGCGTCATATCCGATCTCAACATTGGCATCCTGTGGGTGTTTGCGGTAACATCGCTCGGTGTTTATGGCTTAGTTCTGGCTGGATGGTCATCAGGCTCAAAATATTCTATGCTCGGCGCTATTAGATCATCGGCACAGATGATATCTTACGAAGTAGCCTACGGTCTTTCAATCATTGGGATTATTCTGATAGCCAACACCTTGTCGCTACGTGAAATAGTGGAACAACAAGCAAGTATCACTGACTGGTTTGTCTTCAGACAACCGCTTGGGTTCCTTCTGTTTATCACGTGTGCCATAGCCGAGACCAATCGTGCCCCATTTGATTTGCCGGAGGCAGAATCAGAACTTGTAGCCGGATACCACACTGAGTATTCCTCAATGCGTTTCTCAACATTTTTCATTTCGGAATATGCCAACATGATTGCAGTTTCCAGTGTGGCAACAACACTATTTTTCGGTGGGTGGCAGGGACCATTGCTGCCGCCAATTATATGGTTCTCTATTAAAGTATTCCTGTTCATGTTCCTGTATATCTGGCTGCGAGCTACTTTCCCTAGATTCCGCTATGATCAGTTGATGTCTTTCGGTTGGAAGGTGCTGTTTCCGCTAGCGTTGCTCAACACAATTGTAACAGCAGGTTTGGTTATGCTGACGGATTGGATGTGAGGTAGGATAAGGATGAAAGAAGTCATTAAAGCTGTTGGGCACGTTTTTCTGAAGATGCCGGAGGGTTTGTTGGTAACCCTGAAGCACCTGTTCAAAAAGCCAGTGACACTTGACTATCCACGCAAGAAAAAGCCGATGATGCCGCGGTATCGTGGCTTGCACTATCTGGAACGTTATGATGATGGTTCCGAGCGATGTGTTTGCTGTGGTTTGTGTGCGGCAGCTTGTCCTGCGGATGCCATCTATATGGAACCGGAAGAGGGCGAACATGGCGAACGCCGCGCCAAAGTATATGAGATTAATATTCTCCGCTGTATCTTCTGCGGCTTTTGTGAAGAAGCATGCCCAGAGGAAGCGATTTTTCTGGGACAGGAATATGAGTTAGCATCAGATAACCGGAATTCATTTATATTGACTAAAGAAGACTTGCTGGTATCTCATCCACGCAAGGACAACCCTTTCAAAAAAATCATTCGACGAGTGAAAAAAGTATATGGAGTAGCGGAGCAATAGTCATGAGTTTAGATGCGCTCATATTTGTAATTTCAGCCGTAGTGGCAGTCTTTAGCGCTACTATGATGATTGCGCAACGCAATCCAGTAGCATCGGTGCTATACCTGATTGTATCGTTGATAGCACAGGCGGTGTTATATGTCCAGCTAGGTGCACTGTTCCTCGGTTCTATATTGATTATTGTTTATGCTGGCGCCATCCTTGTGCTATTCTTGTTTGTAATAATGTTGCTTAATCTTCGGGGTAAAGAAGACCTTGGTGAAAAGTCGCCGTTAGTAAATCAGGCGACTAAATTCATTGTTTCAATTCTGTTTGTAGTTGAGTTGGTGTTTGCAGTGAGAAGCGGCTTTGTGGCAGAGGGAATCGCCGCAGATGCAGCTGATTTCGCCGGATTTGGTTCGGTCGAGAATGTAGCCACATTGCTATTTACCCGCTATCTGTATCCATTTGAATTGACGTCGATTTTATTGTTGGCGGCTATCGTAGGAGCGGTTGTTATGGCTCGGCGGGAGAACCGTGACGAGCAACAATATGTATCCGTAGAACAAACACCACCAGAGACATTCAAGGAAGGACAGGGTTAGAACTTTATGGTACCTGTGTCTGCATATTTAGTTGTGGCAATGGTCTTGTTTGGTATTGGAACACTCGGAGTGTTAATCTCGCGCAATATGATTGTTATGTTCATGTGTGTTGAGCTGATGCTTAACGCCGCTAATCTGGCCCTGATAGCGTTTTCACGTTCGCTTGGAGTGATGGATGGCCATGCTTTTGTTTTCCTTGTGTTGACTGTGGCTGCTGCCGAGGCGGCAGTTGGCCTGGCTATTGTGCTTGCGATATATAGAAACCGAGAAACCATTAATATCGACCGCTTCAATATTCTCAAATGGTAGGTACACTGTAGATGTTGGATTATTTGTATCTCATACTGCTCTTTCCGTTAATCGGGTTTCTGCTAAACGGACTATTACTGGGACGTTTGCCTCGATGGGCTGTTAATATCATTGCCTGCCTGTCGGTAGCGGCGGCTTTTATCGTATCAGTCCTTGTATTCTTTGAGCTAAAAGCTTTACCGCCTGATGCCCGAGTTATCGAACAGACTCTCTTCACCTGGATTCCAGCGGGCACATTTCAGGTTAATTTTGGTCTTTTGCTGGATCCTCTATCTGCGGTTATGATTTTGGTTGTTACCGGTGTTGGACTTCTTATCCACATCTACTCTATCGGTTATATTGCGCATGATCCAGGGTTTGGACGGTTCTTTACCTATATGAATCTGTTTATGTTTTCCATGCTGACACTGGTTATGGCGGATAACTTCCTGTTTATGTTCGTCGGCTGGGAAGGTGTGGGATTGTGTTCATATCTGTTGATTGGTTTCTGGTTCCACAAAAAATCGGCAAGTGATGCAGGTAAAAAAGCGTTTATTGTCAACCGCATCGGTGATTTTGGATTCCTGATTGGAATGTTCATTATTTTCTGGGAAGTTGGATCGCTTGATTTCCAAGTAGTGATGGAACAGGCGTCTGTTGTGTTTGTTGCGGGCGGTTCTTTGATAACGACCATTTGCTTGCTTCTTTTTGTTGGCGCTACTGGCAAATCAGCTCAGATACCATTATATGTCTGGCTACCGGACGCTATGGAAGGTCCGACACCAGTCTCAGCTCTCATCCACGCCGCTACGATGGTAACTGCTGGCGTATATATGATAGCTCGCACTAATGTGCTGTATATGCTCGCACCTGATGCTCTTATGGTGGTGGCGATTGTTGGTGCGGTAACAGCGTTTTTTGCGGCTACCATCGCTTTGACTCAGAATGACATCAAACGGGTATTGGCTTATTCTACAGTCAGTCAGCTTGGTTATATGTTTCTTGCCTGTGGAGTAGCGTCATTTAGTGCTGGTATTTTCCACTTAATGACTCACGCTTTCTTCAAGGCGTTGTTGTTCCTTTGTGCCGGCTCGGTTATTCACGCCATTTCCGGTGAACAGGATATGCGACGCATGGGAGGATTGGGAAAACATATCAAAATAACTTACATAACCATGCTGGTTGCTGCGCTGACTATTTCGGGAATTCCGGGTTTCTCCGGTTTCTTTTCTAAAGATGAAATACTCTGGAAATCATTCTCATCACAGTATGGGCACCCGATTTTTTGGGTGATTGGTTTTGTTACTGCCGGACTAACAGCATTCTATATGTTCCGATTGATATACATGACGTTTCACGGTAAAGAGCGTATGGATGATGAAACGCGTAAGCACATTCACGAATCGCCTAAGTCGATGACCATACCATTGATGCTTTTGGCGGCGCTATCGGTTATTGGCGGATGGATTGGGATGCCGCATATTTTTGGCGTTAGTAATTTCTTTGAGCGCTGGCTGGAACCGGTTATGGCTGGCGGAAATCATGAATCGGCATCTCACGCCTTAGCTTCAGGTGGTAACGATATTGGTATGGAATGGGGATTGATGACTGCCTCAGTGATATTAGTGCTCGTTTCCATTTATTTGGCGCGTATATTCTACAAGGCGAAGCCCCAATTGGCGACTGCATGGCACGAGAAAATGTCAGGCTTACATCAAGTCTTGCTAAACAAATACTATGTTGATGAATTTTATGGAGCGGTGATAGTCAGACCTTTGGTTGTGTTTTCATTGTTCCTGTGGAAAGTGGTAGATGTAGTCATGATTGACGGTCTTCTCAACGGCTTAGCCCTTGTTTATGAGGGTATTTCAGAATCTCTCCGACGTGTTCAAACCGGTCGACTGCGCAGTTATGCCACTTTGTTCGTATTAGGTGTGGTGATTTTAGTAGCATACTTTATTATGGATTAGGATATGGAAAGCCAGATATTAACACTTGTAACTTTTTTCCCGCTGTTCGGAATTGTTCTCATGCTGGCGGTTCCGAAGAACCAGCATAATACGCTCAAGTCAGTTTGCCTGATTATAGCGTTTGTCACTATGCTGTTATCCATCTGGATGTATGCCATGTTTGATCCTATCGCCAACGGTATGCAATTCGAGGTTGATATCCCATGGATTACATCACTTGGAATACATTACCACATGGGAATCGACGGTATTTCACTTTTGCTTATTTTGCTAACCTCGGTTCTTTCTGTACTGGCGATTCTTTCCTCATGGATTTCGATTACCAAAGCGGTTAAAGGGTACTATATCTCAATGCTGCTTCTTGAAGTGGGCATGATTGGTGTTTTCTGTTCTCTTGACCTGTTCATGTTCTATGTGTTCTGGGAATTAATGCTGATTCCGATGTATTTTATCATTGGACTCTGGGGCGGCCCGAGACGTATGTACGCCGCTATCAAGTTTGTATTGTTTACGATGTTCGGCTCGCTGTTGATGTTAGTTGCGATTTTGTATCTGGTGTTTGCCTATCAAAGTTATTTCGGAGAGTACTCCTTTGATATGCTAAAGATGATAGAATTGCCTATTGCTTATGGTCCGCAACTTTATCTGTTTGGCGCTTTTGCTCTGGCTTTTGCTATCAAAGTGCCCTTGTTCCCATTCCACACATGGCTGCCCGATGCTCATGTCCAAGCTCCTACTGCGGGCTCTGTCATTCTGGCTGGAGTGCTTCTTAAGATGGGTACTTACGGTTTTGTGCGGATTTGTTTACCGATATTCCCTGAGGCTACTGTTGCCTTCTTGCCTTATATTAGTATTCTGTCGCTTATTGCTATCATCTATGGCGCGTTAGTGGCTATGGTGCAGAAAGATGTAAAATCTTTGGTAGCATTTTCGTCGGTGTCGCACATGGGCTTTATAATGCTTGGGATATTCGCTCTCAATCTTCAGGGAATAGAAGGGGCTGTATTGCAGATGCTCAATCATGGCATCTCCACAGGGGCATTGTTCCTGATAGTTGGAATGATTTATGAACGTCGGCATACGCGTTTGATTGAGGAGTTTGGTGGTATTGCCAAGGTAATGCCGGTCTTTGCAACTTTCTTTATGATAGCGACACTGTCATCTATCGGGCTGCCGCTAACTAACGGATTTGTAGGTGAATTCCTGATACTGCTTGGAGCTTTCAAGGCTAATACTGTCTATGGTATCATAGCCGCAAGCGGTGTAATTCTGTCAGCGTGTTATATGTTGTGGATGTACCAACGAGTTATTTTTGGTAAAGTGACAAAGCCTGAAAATGAAAAACTGAAGGATGTCAATTGGCGAGAAAAGTTAATTCTTATTCCCATAGTAATATTTATTTTTTGGATTGGTGTTTATCCCAAACCGTTCCTTGACAGAATTGAGCCTGCGGCTAAACAGGTGCTGATATATATGAACAAAGCCACTACAGTGAATCTTGATGGAAATAATAAAATTGATCAGTCTCGAACAACCGATGAATCTGAAAATATCCTTGGCGAAGTTGACCTTAGCAAGGTCAGTTCGGATGGAATTGATAAATGAGTGATGTTACAATTTATACCAAGAAGAGACGATGGTTCCGGTGATTGTAGATAAGGGTGAAATTAAAATAGGCTTCGGTGGAAACTGAGGTTTTTAGATTTCAAGTGACGGATGTCGCTTGCAGAAACTGAGAGATAATGATAGACTATACATCAGCAGGAATTGATTTCGGATTAATTGCTCCGGAGATTGCGTTATTGGTAACAGCCCTTGTTATCCTCCTGATTAGTTATATCAGGAGACTTAACGTCTATTCCATATTCATAGCGTTTGCCGGATTTGTAGTAACACTGATATTAAGCATTCAACAGTGGGGACATCAGGCTTCGGGATTCTTCGGTATGATATCGTGTGACAACTTCGGCATTGCTTTCAAAATCATCTTTTCGGCTACTTCGTTGTTGGTGTTGTTATTAGGACATCGCTATATGACTGCCCGCGGGATCGACAGGCCGGAATTCAGCGCACTGTTACTTATCTCTACAATGGGCATGATGGTCATGGCGAACACCACGGATTTGGTGGTAATGTTTCTTGGTCTCGAAATAATGTCTGTGCCGCTCTATGTTATGGCTGGTTTTGCCCGGCGGTCACTTCGCTCAAATGAAGCCGCCATTAAGTACTTCATGATGGGAGCTTTTGCCAGTGCGTTTCTACTAATGGGGATTGCGTTTGTCTATGGCGCTTCAGGAACTACTGAGTTGCGTCGTATTGTAGCCGATATCAGCTTTATTACCAGTCAACACGGAGCCTATATTTACGCCGGCGCAGCTATGATACTTGTAGGTTTTGGCTTCAAAGTGGCTGCTGTGCCATTTCATAGTTGGGTGCCTGATGTATATGAAGGCGCTCCTACTCCAGTAACAGCATTTTTCTCAGTTGCTCCCAAAGCGGCTGGTTTTGCAGTTTTGATGCGTATCTTTTTGTTCGGCTTTGCTGATTTCGAAATCCTTTCCGATGTATTCTGGGTATTGTCAGTTCTGACTATGAGTGTTGGTAATGTCTTGGCTCTGAGACAAGGAAATATCAAGCGTCTTTTGGCTTATTCTTCCATTGCTCATGCCGGATATATTATGATAGCGCTTGCTGTCGGTGGTCAAGAGGCTATGTCTGCAGCGGTCTTATACCTTGTGGCTTACACTATATTCAACTTAGGCGCATTTGCTGTTGTAACATTGTTAGAGACGCGTTCAGGATGCCAATCGAAGTTTTCCGAACTTGCCGGATTGGCAGGCGCTCATCCATATCTTTCTGCTGTGTTGGCGCTGTTTATGTTCTCGTTGAGTGGATTCCCACCCACAGTTGGTTTCTTGGGGAAGTTTTATCTTTTTGCGGCTGCAGTCAAGTCAGGATTTATCTGGCTCGCGGTAATTGGTGTTATGAACTCATTCCTTTCTGTCTATTACTATCTGCGAGTAGTCAAAGTTTCTTATTTTGAAACCTCCGATGAACCATTCGTTCCGGTATCATTCTCTCCTGCTATGATAGCTGTACTGATAATTACAGCGGTTGGCACTTTGGGGTTAGGCTTTTTCCCACAGCAGCTTATCGAGTTTTCACGCTCGGCTTTCTTTGCATTCCTATAAGAGTGTCTAAGTTGATAGTCAATCATTACCGCTAACACACAAGTGGAGTAACTGTAAGAAATATATTCCGACAAATGGCCGATATTCTTACTGAAGACATAATAGAAAGCAACATTTTATGCACGATCTGAACAAGATAAGAAACTTTTCGATAATTGCCCATATTGACCACGGCAAGTCTACTTTGGCTGATCGTCTTCTGCAGACTACTCAAACTCTTTCCGATAGACAAATGAAAGAACAAGTACTGGACTCGATGGACTTGGAGCGTGAACGTGGAATTACAATAAAGGCTCATGCCATACGATTGAATTATAAGTCGTCGGATGGCGAGTTTTATCGTTTTAATCTAATTGACACCCCCGGTCATGTCGATTTCACTTATGAAGTAAGCAGGTCGTTGGCTGCTTGCGAGGGAGCTATTTTGGTTGTCGATGCTTCTCAGGGCATTGAAGCACAAACGCTGTCAAATTTGTATCTTGCAATGGAGAACAATTTAGAAATTCTTCCAGTGGTCAACAAAATCGATTTGCCCAACGCTCAGACAGAGGATGTCGTTATCGAATTGGCTGAGCTATTGGGCTGTGATCCGGAAACTGTCCTGCGCTGTTCAGCTAAAAAGGGTATTGGCATTGATGAGCTACTTGAAGCGATAGTTAAGATAATCCCTCCGCCTAGTGGTAATCCACAGGCCCCTCTCCAAGCAATGGTGTTTGATTCGGTTTACGACAGCTATCGGGGAGCTATGCCATTGATTCGCATTTTCAATGGAACGCTCCATAAGGGGGACCATATAAAATTCTTTTCAACGAATAAGACTTATGAAGCAGATGAAATTGGCTATTTGCAATTGGAACGTTTTCCACAGAAAACCATTTCCGCTGGCGATGTTGGCTATCTTTTTGCATCAATTCGAGAAGTTGCCGATACTCGAATAGGCGACACTATTACTACAGCTAAATCTCCCGCAAAAGAAGCTCTCCCTGGTTTTGTCAATATCAAACCAATGGTATTTTCAGGCCTTTATCCAGCTATAGCCGAAGATTTCACACAACTTCGTGAGGCTCTTGAGAAACTCAAACTGAACGACTCTTCACTTGATTTTACCCCTGAATCATCAACCGCTCTCGGGTTCGGCTTCAGAGTAGGATTTCTTGGGCTTTTACATATGGAGATCATAACAGAAAGATTATCCCGCGAATATGGACAGACGATTATCAACACAGTCCCCAATGTTGAATACCATATCCTTCTAACCGATGGGAAGAAAATCATAGTAGATAATCCATCCCAAATGCCCTCCCGTCAGGAAATCGACCATGTTGAAGAACCTTATGTTGATGCTCAAGTTATTGTCCCTTCGGATTATATCGGAGCTGTGATGCGTCTGGCTATTGAACGTCGCGGAGAGTACAAAACGACAGAATATCTCTCAAGCGGACGTGCAAGCCTTTCTTATATTTTCCCATTATCTGAGATAATTTTCGACTTTTACGATCAACTGAAATCCTCTACTCGCGGATATGCATCGTTTGACTACAATTTGCCATATTATCGCCGTTCCGATCTTGTCAAGCTTGATATTCTTCTCAATGGTGATCCAATCGATGCTTTGTCAGTAATAATACACCGCGATAAAGCTTACTACTGGGGACGCAATCTCAATGAAAAGCTGCGTCAACTTATTCCACGACAAATGTACGAGGTTGTAATTCAGGCTACTATTGGTAGTCGCATTGTCAGCCGAGCTACGGTCAAACCGTTACGTAAGAACGTAACTGCCAAATGCTATGGCGGCGATATTACCCGAAAGCGCAAGCTTCTCGAGAGACAAAAAGAGGGAAAGAAACGAATGAAGCAGTTTGGAAAAGTAGAAATACCCCAAGAGGCTTTTCTTGCAGCATTAAAAATTGAGAGGTAATCGGTATGCCCGTATCGTTAAGACGTAGGGCCTGCTGAATAAAGTACCTGTCCGCTCGACAGGCGGGTAAGTTCTTTGTTCATAAATAGATAAGCATGTTTTGTATTGTTTCAAGTGAGAGGGTTTTGTTATAAATAGCTTCCCGATTTCATCGGGACACCTGATAAACATTCTACACGCCACGGCGCACTTTCAGCTCGCGTAGCAGCGGGGCTTGTCTCCGCTGTGTGTATAGAAACGGGCGACACAAGGCCGCCCGCTACCTGTCCGCTTGACAGGCGGGCG
>JAYEIF010000179.1:0-2102 GCA_034659895.1 Candidatus Zixiibacteriota bacterium | reverse complement strand
TGCCTGTCGCAGACAGGTGTGTGTATAGAAACGGGCGACACGCCACGGCGCACTTTCAGCACAAGGCCGCCCGCTACGCGAATTTGAGATTGTGGTACATAATAACTAATTATTCAACAAGCCCTAACTTATAGTCTTTTTGCTTGATAACTATTTCGATGGTTTTGGCAAAAACAAATTGACTATTATTAATCAAGGAGTATCTTACATAGTTCTAAAGCGTCCTTATGGATGCGATGGGGGTGTAGCTCAGGGGTAGAGCATCTGCCTTTTAAGCAGGGTGTCGAAGGTTCGATTCCTTCCACCCTCATTTTTTTTACGGCGAAGCTGTTCTTTATTCATTTAACTGGTCTTGCCTGTTGTTTGTTAGTTGAAAACAGGAGATATTTTCCCCTATATTTGTCCCATGCAAACTGCATTACACATCAAGGCTCTCGTATCCGAATTGAGACGTCACATTATTGGTGGAAGAATTGTCTCGACGGAATTCTATAAAAAGGAACGGGCGGCGTATATGTTCGTGAAAATCGGCAAAGGTCGTCTTGCTCTGGGATTTGTGTACCATCCTCATGGCGCTGGTGTCTTCCTCGTTCCCGCATCAAAAATCAAACTTGAAACCCGTGAAAAACCGTGGCCTTTTTTTGAATTGAATGAGGCTACAATTATGGAAGTAACTCAAATTGGGTTGGACCGCATTTTTGATATTAGTGTTGATTGTGATGGCAGGGAATTACATATCGTGTGTGAAGCTTTGGGACCGAATGGAAATCTGTGGTTGGTTGACAGTGATTCAAACATAAAAGCCAGCCTGCGCAAACGTGCTCACAAAGTTGGTTTTCATTATTCTCCACCGCCGCCGCTGGATGGATTGTCACCACTCAGTATAACAGCAGAGCAGTTGAGGATGCTGTTTGACAGCCATCCTGATTCTAAGCCGCAGTATTTGCTTGAAAAGAATGTCCTCGGACTCAATCGAATACTCGCTGCTGAAACTTTATATCGTGCCGCAATGCCCTCGGAAGGATTGTCAGATGAGGATATTTCATCACTGGCTTCAACTATCGCAGATTTAGCCGTCCGATTTGTCGATACCGCCAGTGGGTACCTGTACAGTATGGGAAAAAGACTCGAGGCATATCCTTTCAAGCTGTCCGGTTGGGATGAACAACCGGAGAAATTCAAATCGTTGTCGCTTGCTGTGATGGCGATGTGTGTTCGGCGTCAATCGCAGACAGAAGAGGTTGATGAACGCAAGGTAACGATGCAAATAGTCAATCGAGCAATCAAACGGTTGAAGACCAGACTCGAAAAAATCGCAAACGATATTGCCAAAGCCTCTGATTTCGACAACTATCGACGTAAGGGCGAACTGCTTCAGATTAATTTCAATCGTCTCAAAAAAGGGATGACAGAAATATCGGTTGATGATGTATATAATGAGGGGCAACAAACTATTACAATAATGCTCAATCCAGCGTTGACACCTGCAAAGAATGTTGAGCATTATTTCCATCAGCATCGTAAAGGACGTGAAGGCCTTGATATTATGAAACGCAGGCAGGAAATCAGTCATCAGGAGCTTGAGAAACTAGAGCAAATGTACTCGAAATTGGGAAACAATTACGAAGCTGCCTGTGCTCAGTATGAAGCGGAGCTGTCAGTCATGAAGCCCCATACCACTGAGCGAGCCAAGATATCCGAACGTCTTCCTTTTCGTAAGTTCACACTTTCCACCGGCTTGACAATTTTTGTGGGTCGCGATGGTGCCGATAACGATCGTACTTCTTTTGAGTATGGCAAACCATACGAGACTTGGCTTCATGTCCAGCAGTCCCCCGGCTCGCACGTGGTTATCAAGTATCCCAACAAATCCTTCGAGCCATCTAAAAGTGAAATTGAGGAATCTGCCGCTATTGCCGCATGGTTTAGCAAGGCGCGCCATGATAATTTAGTCCCTGTTATTTATACTCAGCGCAAGTATGTTCGCAAACCTCGTAAAGCCAAGCCGGGACTGGTTACTGTTGAGAGAGAAAAGTCAGTTATGGTAACACCCCGCAAGCCTGAATAAACCTCAAGACATACTATTTTTTTGCATAAGGGTT
>JAYEIF010000178.1:0-10748 GCA_034659895.1 Candidatus Zixiibacteriota bacterium | reverse complement strand
ACTTTAGAGAGATACTATAAAAGGCGCAACATCCCGTCTTTCCAAGGGTTTGTTGAAAAAGTATAAAAGCAATCATTTGTTGTGGGTGTGGTTGAGAGCGGGCGACACGCCACGGCGCACTTTCAGCGTAAAGTTGCCATCTACGTGAAATTACGTTCCCCAATAGCGAAGTTATGGCTTGCTGAATAAAGCGTAACATTTTTGTTTATAAGGATTTAAGCATGTTTTATATTGTCCTGCCAAAACAGCCCGTGTTGCTTTGTGAGCGTTAATCATCAAAGAACATCTTGATAGTACCTATCGTGAGACAGTGCAGCAGATAGTAAAGAATCCTTATCTTCAGCAATTTCTTCTCTTTTATCTTTTTCTTTTAATATGGCAATGATTGCAGACAGTTGTATGGCAGAAAATGTTGTGGGAATTGTCTTGGTTTCACGTGAAACAGTTATTAAATTACTTGCTGTAATTGGCCAAAGAAAATAATTATGCCGAATTCTGATTTTGATATTGTAGTTGTGGGAGGTGGACACGCCGGAGTGGAAGCCGCACTGGCGGTTGCTCGGATGGGTAAATCTGCCGCTATTGTTACTATGGATGTCAATAAATTGGCTCTTATGTCCTGTAATCCATCTGTCGGCGGCATCGGTAAATCTCAATTAGTCAAAGAGATAGACGCCATGGGCGGTCTGATTGGGGAAGCGGCGGATGCTACTGGTATTCAATTTCGGCGGCTGAATCTTTCGCGTGGTCCCGCTGTTTGGTCAACTCGTATTCAGACCGACAGAAAAGCCTATAACAGCTTTATGGTCAACTACATAAAAAAACAACGCAATGTTACTCCAATCGATGGGATAGCCGGTGAAGTACTTGTACAACATAACAAAGCAGTGGGAGTACGGCTCGAGAATGGAAATGTAGTTACAGCAGGTGCGGTTATTTTATCTACCGGAACATTTCTTGGAGGACTCATCCATATTGGAGAAAAACAAGTTAAATCCGGAAGGATGGGAGAACCGGCGGCATACGCCCTGTCGGATTCGCTTCGATCTCTTGGCTTCGAAGTTGGAAGATTAAAAACCGGTACTCCACCCCGACTTGACGGAGATACAATAGACTGGTCCAAATGCACGGTTCAACTGGGAGAGGAACCTACTCCGCTTTTTTCTACTCGCTCTCCCATGAGGGAAATAAAACAGGCTTGTTGTTATCTTACATACACGACCGCAAAAACAAAAGAGATTATCACTGCGAATATGAAACTTTCGCCGATATTCTCAGGACAAATACACTCCACCGGTCCACGTTATTGCCCTTCAATCGAGGATAAGTTCCATCGGTTTGCCGAAAAGGAAAGCCACCAGATTTTTCTCGAGCCGGAAGGAAACGGCACTAATGAAATATACCCCAACGGTTTCGCTACGGCACTACCTGAGGAAGTACAGATTAGGTCAATCAAGACCATAGTCGGTTTGGAAAAAGTTAAGATAAATAAACTCGGCTATGCGATTGAATACGACTATTGCCCTACCTATCAAATCAAGCCTACTATGGAGACCCGTCGAGTCAATCGGCTCTTTTTCGCAGGTCAGATCAACGGCACTTCCGGCTATGAGGAAGCAGCCGCCCAAGGGCTGATGGCGGGTATCAATGCTGTTCTTAATATCGAGAATGAGCCACCATTTGTGCTCGACAGATCGGAAGCATACACTGGGGTTATGATTGACGACCTGACAACTCGCTCTATCACAGAGCCTTATCGGATGTTCACTTCACGTGCTGAATATCGGTTGGTTCTTCGGGAAGACAACGCTCGCGACAGACTTGCTGATTATGCTAAAAAATACGGCTTGGCACCAAAGTCCGAGCTGGAGGCTTTCCGAAAACTTCAAACCCAGACCGAATCGACAATCCGCTATCTGAAGAAGAAACGTGTTCGGATAGATGATCTGGGAGAGTATGGGAAGCGTTTTCAGCGTGTCTCCAGTATAAGTCTTGAAAATTTTCTCAAGCAGCCCAATGTTTCTATCGATAACGCCTTGACAATACTGGCAGATCTTGACAGCGAGCTATCCGTCAACCGTGAAGCTATCCTTCGAGCGGCGATATTGATTCGATATTCCGGCTACATAGACAAGCAACAACGGGAGATTGATAAATTTCAGAAAATGGAAGCTGAAACCATACCAGACGATTTCGACTATGATTCTGTCCCGGGGCTCAAAACAGAGGCTCGACAGAAATTACTTCATTACCGTCCAGATTCTCTTGGTAAGGCAAATCGTCTTGAGGGTGTAACCCCTGGCGATGTTGCAGTTTTATCAGTGTTTATCCATCGGTGGAAAGGTATTGCTTGATAAGCGACAAAGTTACCACATACACCTATAATATCTCGGAGCTTCTAATGCGTATGGATTCGGACAATCACCTTCAGCATTACTTCGCAAAGCTGACCGAAGAGAACCGTCGCATCAACCTTGTTTCACGTGAAACAATAGCGGACAGACTTCCTCAGCTTGCGGCTGAATCACTCGCACCACTTGAGATTCTTCATCGGCCGCATTTTAATCGTTACCTTGATATTGGATCAGGAGGCGGTTTTCCTGCTATTCCTATTCTTCTCACACGGAACATTGAACATGTAACTCTTGTAGAACGCACCCAGAAGAAAGCGTCCGCCCTTCGACGTATTCTCATCTCGATGAATCTCAGGGCA
Source organism: Candidatus Zixiibacteriota bacterium (assembly GCA_034659895.1). GTDB lineage: Bacteria > Zixibacteria > MSB-5A5 > GN15 > FEB-12 > B120-G9. The sequence goes on along the minus strand of JAYEIF010000178.1, from coordinate 8,035 downwards.
GATATTATCCCTGTTACATTCGAGCAGTTCATACCATCAGACAGTGGCGGCTACGACATTATTACAATGCGGCTTGTCAAGCTAACCAAATCGCTGCTGAGACGCATTCTCCCGTTATTATCCACAGGGGGAGTGTTTGTTTACTACGCACAGACCGATATTGATTCCACGGAGGATTCAATTACAACAACATCGGCTGTTTTTCAGAATGAACAAAACGAATCCAAATACATCACTTTCTTTTATCGTAGTTAGCACGAACCCCGGAAACTTCGGTCTGATAATTTATCCTTTCAAAACATATCTTTCCATATTTTAGTTGATTATTACGGAGATTCTCATTACTATATTCTTCAAAGTACGGTGTTGTGTGACAGATATCAACAAGGAGTGTTGATTGGCCAAAATTATTGCTGTAACAAATCAAAAAGGCGGTGTGGGCAAAACCACAACAGCGGTCAATCTCAGCTCCTGCCTCGCAGCCGCTGAATACAAAACCTGCCTTGTGGATATGGATCCGCAGGCTAATTCTACCAGCGGCTTGGGAGTTGACAAAAATGACGTGGAGTTTTCTATCTATGATGTTCTTCTTGATAATAAAACGTTCCTCGAAAGTGTAAGAGAAACCGAACTCGCTTATCTTCATCTGATGCCGTCATCAATCTCTCTCGTCGGCGCTGAAGTGGAATTGGTATCTATGATGTCACGCGAGAGCCGTCTCAGAACAGCAATAGAATCAATACGGGATGAATATCAGTATATTATTATTGACTGCCCGCCATCACTTGGACTTTTGACAATCAATACATTAACTGCAGCGGATTCAGCGATTATCCCTATCCAAAGCGAGTATTATGCGCTTGAAGGTCTTGGGCAACTTATGAATACAATTAAACTTGTGCAAGAAAATCTCAACCCTGATCTTCAAATTGAAGGTGTGCTATTAACAATGTATGATCAGCGTTTGAGGCTTTCACGCGAAGTACAATCTCAGATACGGGATCATTTCAATAGCAAAGTATATGATACTGTCATCTCAAGAAATGTCCGTTTATCTGAAGCGCCTTCGTTTGGAAAACCAATAATACTCTATGATGTTCTTTCAACCGGAGCTGAGAATTACATGGCTCTTACAAGGGAGATATTGAACAATGAAAAAAATGGTTCTGGGCAAAGGGCTTGACGCTCTAATCCCGACCGAATCAAAATCTGGCAACGACAAAAAATTTCAAAATGTAGCTCTGGACCAAATAGCCCCGAACCCAATGCAACCCCGTCGCGATTTTGATTCCAACAGCCTTCAAAAATTAGCCGACTCGCTAAAGCGGGACGGAGTTATGCAGCCATTGGTAGTTGTGCGAAATGGATCTTCATACACTATTATCGCCGGTGAGAGAAGATTCCGCGCCGCTCGTCTGGCAGAGCTTGACGTTGTGCCTGTTGTGGTTATGGAAGAAGTCGATGAAGGACAAATGCTCGAACTTGCCCTTATCGAAAACCTTCAGCGTGAGGATCTTAATCCTATTGAAGCCGCCGAGGCTTACCATTCACTGATTGAGAAGCGTAATCACACTCAGGCTAAACTAGCCGACCATGTTGGAAAGAGCCGGGCAGCAATAGCCAACTCGCTACGGCTGTTGTCACTTCCTGAATCTATTAAACAATTGGTACGCTCAGGACGTCTTAGCGAAGGCCACGCTCGCACTATGCTTTCTCTTGAAAATGAGACTGAAATGCTTCAGCTTGCTCATCGCATTGAAAATGAAACCCTGTCGGTGCGTGATTTAGAACGACAGACAGTCAAAACCCGAGGACGGGCTGCAAAACGTCGACGTGTTCCTGCTGTCATGGAAACAGAGTCGCATCTCAAACAACTACTGGGAACATCGGTGCGTATAATTACAGGCAGGAAGAAAGGTCGTATTGAAATTGAATACTACGGTATTGATGATCTCAACCGTCTGTTGGAATTATTTGAAAAAATTGAGTAGGAATTTGTGGGCAAATCAAGATATATAACAATAATGTTCATTCCCGATGGCACTCAGCCAAGACGTGGAATTCGCATGCGCCAGTGGATACTGCGATTGATTGTTATTGTTATAGTATTATTGATTTTGAGTATGATAGTCTTTCTTTCAACTTACTCGAAAGTTCTGTCCCGCGCCGCAATAACTGATAACCTTCAAAAAGAAAACGAAAGGCTAAAGCAGTATTACTACAAAGTGCAATTGCTTGAGCAAAACCTGATTCAGGCTCGTAAGGTAGTGAGTCGTATGACCGAGCTGGCGGGAATTGATTTCAAGTTTCCTGAGTTGCCCGATGATAAGACTATCTTTGAAGAGATGAAAAAAAATCGTCAGGCTGTCGTCAACAGAGCGGCAACCGCTAACGTATCAATACCAAACGGATTGCCAGTACAGGGATTTGTTACTCAGGGATTTAATACCGATGATCCGGACCACTACCATCCCGGAGTCGATATAGCCTGTGCCGAAGGGACACCGATATTGGCTACTGCGGCTGGAGTGGTGGCTTATGCGGCTTTTGATAGTGTATATGGCAATATGGTTGTGATTCGCCACAATGACAGCATTACTACTCTGTATGGCCATAACGATAGTCTGCTTGTTAAGGAGGACCAAAAAGTCCCTGTCGGTGGACGTGTTGCATTGTCCGGCAATACAGGACAATCTACAGCGCCGCATCTGCATTATGAAATAAGAGTAAATGATGAACCTATAGATCCATTGGAAGAAAATTAAAATGAAGAAAACAAATTTCAGTGACACGGAAGGTCTAATGAACACAATTATTGGAAGTGACACGGTTATTACAGGCACAGTTGATGTGAAGGGTGCATTGCGAGTCGATGGCTCCGTCAACGGAAAGATAATTTGCTCGGACTGCGTTACTATCGGCACAACCGGTATCGTAGAAGCCGAGGTTGAATCCAAAACTGCTATTGTAGCTGGAAAGATGCTTGGCAACATTGTTACAACAGAAAAAATTGAGTTGCAAGCAAACTGCGAAATGGATGGCGATCTACGAACCAAGTCGCTTGTAATCGAACAGGGAGCAGTTTTCTGTGGGGCTTGTAATATGAAAGACACCAAGCCCAACCTTGGCTTTCTCCCACCAGAGAAAAAATCTGAAAAGCCAAAGGAACCAGAGAAATCTGTTGATAAAGAGAAAACAAGCAAAAAGTATTAGCTTTTGAAAACAGTATGTGGAAAACTCGCCTGAATTGTGGATATCGGCGGAATATGTTGTCCTACAATAACATAAGATGTGCTATCGTAGAGTTAAAAGGCTTGTTTTCCACATTGAAGCCAAAGATGTAAGAGTTTGTATATTAGTAAGTTAAGCTCTTCAGGTGCAGTATTGGATTACCATAGCATAGCCAAACCCCTATATTTCAAGGGTATTTCGGTTATTGGGCTGGATATTATTGAAGCTTTTTCCCTGTGGCATATAACAACTGCAGAATAAAAACATTCTGTCCATTTGCTATGCTATTTGAAGCCATGTAGATAGCATCAAATATTGAGGACATTAAGGTAGTTGTGAGCGTATAAGGCAAACAAAGACACATGTCTCTATTGACAACAGTGTTTGACTAATTTTCGGAGGTATATAAATGACGTCTTCTAATTCACATTCAGATATTAAGGCTGTGGAAAACCTGAGCTTGGCTCATCAGAAAATTAAAACCGAGATTGGCAAAGTAATAATTGGCCAAGAGCAGGTTATTGAGCAGTTACTGATTTCACTTCTATCGGAAGGACACTGTTTGCTAGTTGGTGTGCCCGGTTTAGCAAAAACCTTGTTAATATCTACTCTGTCCCGAGTATTAAATTTGAAATTCAACCGCATTCAGTTCACACCGGACTTAATGCCATCCGACATAACCGGTACTGAAATTATCGAACAGGATCACGCTATTGGCAAGCGGGCATTTCGTTTTGTCAAGGGACCTGTCTTTGCGAATATCGTCCTTGCCGATGAAATCAACCGCACACCGCCAAAGACACAAGCAGCGCTTCTTCAGGCTATGCAGGAACACGAAGTTACAGCCAGCGGCGAGACTTATCAGTTAGAAGAACCATTTTTTGTTCTGGCAACGCAGAATCCTATCGAGCAGGAAGGCACCTACCCATTACCGGAGGCACAGCTTGATCGTTTTATGTTCAATGTGTTCGTCGATTACCCAAGCGATATTGAAGAGCGCGAAATTGTGAAATCCACAACTGCCATTCTCGAATATGATTTGGACACTGTCCTTGGAGCTGAAGATATTGTCGGATTTCAAAAACTCGTTCGTCGAGTACCAGTGTCGGATCATCTAATAGAATACGCAGTAAGCTTGGTTCGTGCGACACGACCGACAGAAAAAGACGCACTGGATTTTGTCAAGAACTGGGTGAACTGGGGAGCCGGACCGCGCGCTTCGCAGTATTTGATTCTTGCGGCAAAGACAAAAGCGATTCTTGATGGCCGTCCTACTCCGGGACCTGCGGATGTTCGTTTTGCGGCTTATCCTGTATTACGGCATCGTATTGTAACGTCGTTCAACGCCGAAGCTGACGGTGTCGATACGATGGAAATCATCCGCCGCATACTGGAGACGGTGAAGGAGAAAGCTTAGATTTATCATTTAGCAACAACCAGTTACAAAGCGGGAAGAAGAAATCCAAAGAGCTTATATTAACAAATTATGAATAGTGCACCAAAATACGGCCTCGTAATACATGGCGGTGCAGGGGCTATACGCAGGGAAAAGATGACCACCGACCGTGAACAAGCCTACAGGTCTGAATTATCGAAGGCGGTGCAGACCGGATATGATGTGCTCTCCGATGGCGGGAGTGGTATTGAGGCTGTACAAAAAGCGATTAATGTCATGGAAAACTCACCTTTGTTCAATGCGGGAAAGGGTGCGGTTTTCACTCATGACGGTCATAATGAGCAGGATGCTACTATTATGGATGGAAGCACACTTCAGGCTGGATCGATTGCGGGGGTGGCGCATATTAAAAACCCAATTGATATCGCCAGACTTGTAATGGAAAAATCACAGCATGTTCTACTGATAGGAGACGGCGCCGAGTCTTTTGCCAAAAGTCACGGGATGGACATGATGGCACCCGAGTATTTCTTTACCGATTTACGATGGCAACAACTGCAAAAAGCAATCGAGAAAGAACGTATTGCAAAGAATGATGTATCAACGCACCTGGATCATGATGGTAATCTCGGAACAGTCGGAGCGGTAGCGTATGATAAAGGGGGTAATCTTGCGGCGGCTACTTCAAGTGGCGGAATGACTAACAAAAGGTTTGGCCGTGTGGGAGATTCTGCTATTGTGGGAGCAGGCACCTATGCCAACAACAGGACGTGCGCTGTGTCAACAACAGGTCATGGCGAGTTTTTCATACGCAGTGTAACGGCATACGATGTCTCGGCTCTGATGGAATACAAACAATTATCGCTGACGGATGCAGCCGGACTGGTTATCAAAGACAAGCTGACAGCATTGGGTGGCATTGGCGGTCTAATTGCAATCGATAGTGAGGGCAATATCGCTATGCCATACAATAGCGAGGGGATGTATCGTGGTTATCGACTATCCGATGGACGTAGCGATGTTAAGATATGGGAGGATAAATGAACACTGATCACAGAAAATATCTTGACCCGGAAATCATCTCTAATCTCAAGGGGATGGAGATGCGTGCCCGTATGGTTGTAGAAGGCTTTATTGCAGGGTTGCATAAGTCGCCATATCACGGTTTCTCGGTCGAATTCGCCGAGCACCGACAATATATGCCGGGCGACAATATCCGCGATATTGACTGGAAAGTCTATGCCAAGAGCGACCGCTATTATATCAAGCAGTACGAAGAAGAAACCAATCTCAAGGCTTACTTGTTGTTGGACAGCTCCGCATCGATGGCATACAAGTCGAGCGATCGGATACGAAAACTCGATTACGGCGGTCTGCTGTGCGGAGCATTGTCGTATTTGATGTTGCGTCAGCGCGATGCTGTCGGACTTGTAACATTCGATGATAAGATTCGCCGATATATTCCTCCGCGTTCCAAATCGGGGCACCTGCACATCCTGCTAAATGAGATTGCCTCACAGACTCCCAGCGACAAGACTGATATTTCTGTTACGCTGCACGAGATGGCAGAGCGCATTAAGCGGCGAGGTCTGGTAATTATTCTATCGGACTTGCTTGACGATGCTGATAAAATCATTTCCGGCCTGAAGCATTTCCGCTACAACAAACACGAGGTAATTGTCTTTCATATTCTTGACCCGAGAGAAAGGGATTTTGCTTTCCCGCGTGAGGCAATGTTTAAGGATATGGAAACCGGCGATGAAATAACTACTTCGCCGTACCAGATAAGGGGCGCTTTTAGCAAGGCGGCAAAGGAGTTTTCGGATAAGATAGCCTCAGCCTGCCGTCAGGTGAATATCGATTATCACCCGATCGATACAGCAATGTCCTTCGACAAGGCATTGTACGCCTTTTTGGCAAAAAGGGAACGGTTGTATTAGGGGAATTATGATTAGAGCATCCAATGCCATCGGTCCTGAGTGGTTAAGCGAATACCGAACCCAGCTAGAAGCGCTCTGGGGACAAATAGTTTACCTAAACTCATACAACTACATCATGGGCAATATTGCGCAATTCCCATGGCACCTGTTTTCACTTAATCAGAATTACTTCTTTGATTGCATCTTCGCAGCCATGTTAGAATCCTGTGTTTCTATCGTGTATCGTATCGTCATTGACACCAATTCAAAGACCCTTACTCTTCCGGCTTTCAAGAATAAAGTGCTGGAGCACCTCATTGATCCTGCTGTAAGAGATTCCCTTAAAAGCGAGTTAGACAACTTGAGCTTCAATAAAGAATTCAAAGAGTATAAGAATCTGTTCATAAAGATTCGACACGAAGAAATTTCACATTTCAATCGTGAACGCAACACGAAACTGACAGAAGCAGAACTCAGGCAGCGCCAGGAATTGGTCAACCAAATCTCCCCAGCTTCTGAGTTGATAGGACAGTTGTTCCAGATTCTCTGCCTAGGCAAAGTTCACTTGCAGTCGCTTTCGGAATACTCGCAGGGCAAGCCGTTTTTCCCTAAAGATGGGACAGTTTCTGACATCGAAAAGTTGCTTGATTGGGTTGCCGATCAATCACCGCTCTTACACATGCCAGAAGACGAACCTCAAGTCTGGTCAATGTTCAGGCGGAAGTACTCTGCTGAAGATATCGAGACAATCAACACATACCGTCGCAAGTTCAATCTACCAAAAATCACATAGGGCAGGTTTGCCTCCAAATCTGCTATTACTATTGTTCCAATGTCGTTTTTTGTTATTTTATGGGCTTGTTGAATAAAATATAAGTTCTTTGTTCATAAATAGATAAGCATGTTTTGTATTGTCTCACGTGAACGGGTTTTGTTATGAATAGCTTAAAAGGCTTGCACTTGATAAACATTCTACTCGCGTAGCAGCGGGGCTTGCCTCCGCTGTGTGATAGAAACGGGCGACACGCCACGGCGCACTTCCTGTGCGCCGACAGGCACGTCAGCACAAGGCCGCCCGCTACCTGTCCGCTTGACAGGCGGGCGCGCCCGCCAAAGGCGGGGAGATTGTGGTACATAATAACTAATTATTCAACAGGCCCTAAATATGATTGTTGTTGAGCAATAATTTTATTGAGTGACCCGTTCATTCATGAAAAGAACACATAGAAAGAAATCAGAATCCTTGTCCCTGAAAGGATATACTCACAGCTAAAAAACCAAATCTACCCTGCTGATTCTCGGAGTCTGTCAAGAGCCTCTCTGGCTGCCTGCTGTTCGGCTTCCTTTTTCGTGTGTCCATTGCCAATTCCAACGACATTGCCATTTACAAATACCTCAACAGTAAAAATCTTGTTATGATCGGGACCGGATTCTGTAGCAACGTCGTAGTGCGGCATCCCGTTCCCTTCAGCCTGAATGCGTTCGAGCA
>JAYEIF010000177.1:0-10752 GCA_034659895.1 Candidatus Zixiibacteriota bacterium | reverse complement strand
TGCGCCGTGGCGTGTAGAATGTTTATCAAGTGCAAGCCTTTTAAGCTATTTACAACAAAACCCTTTCACTTGAAACAATACAAAACATGCTTATCTATTTATGAACAAAGAACTTATACTTTATTCAGCAGACCCTAATTACATAAAAAAGACAGGGTTTGGCAGTATTTATAAGAGTTTTGTTTAGTCGAGTTTATTCGTTCTCGTCTTCAGAGAATCCATCAACTGGCTCTTCATCGAAATACTCATCCTCTTCGTCTGTCTCGAGTCCTGCCGCAGCATAGGAACACTCAAGAGAACAAAACACTTTGTCCCCATCCCAGTGGCCTCGTCCTTTTATTTCACACCCACATTGTGCGCATCGCATGACTGTATCCTCATATTTTGTCATTCCATATAGCGTACAAACATTGCCATATATTGATGAATTAAAAGGGATGGCAAGGATTTTTTAGTGCACAATGGACATTTTTTTGATTTTTTCAAAAAAATCTTAACAGGACAGTAATTTACTTCCGATGATTCTTTCGATATTCACGATATTTCTTGAGATATTCCGCCATACGAGCTTCGCGGCCTGATTGAGTGGGCTGGTAATACTCCGTACCGGATAATTCCTCAGGAAGGTATTCCTGATCAGTAAGGCCTTCTTCATAATTATGGGCGTACTTATATCCTTTACCGTATCCAAAATTTTTCATCAATTTCGTTGGAGCATTGCGAATATGCAACGGAACTGGCAGAGAACCCCGCTTAGTAGCATCATTTTGCGCTTGACTAAAAGCTGTATAGATTGAGTTTGATTTTGGTGCGCAAGCCATATAGACAACAGCCATAGCAATAGCAAGTTCACCTTCTGGGGAACCAAGAAAATGATATGTATCGCGTGCATTGATTGTTAAAGTGAGAGCATAGGGATCGGCCAAACCAATATCTTCGGTGGCAAAGCGTATCAACCGTCGCACTATGTATAGCGGTTCCTCGCCGGCATCTAACATTCGGGATAGCCAATATAGCGAAGCATCCGGATCACTTCCACGAATTGATTTGTGTAAAGCCGATATCAAATTGTAATGTTCCTCGCCTGCTTTGTCGTATACCAATACTCCTTTTTGGTGCACTTTTTGTAGAACATCAGTAGTAACATGTCCTTCTTTACCGACAAACTCAGCCGTAGCTTCGATAAGAGCTAAGGCGCGCCGGGCATCTCCATCTGCCGCAGTTACAAGGAACTCCACGACATCATCATCCAGTTGCAGCATCATTGTTCCCAAACCGTGTTCCTTGTCGCTGATAGCTCTTTGCAACAGAATTGTTAGTTCTTCAGGTTGCAATCGATTAAGAACAAAGACCTGCATTCGTGACAGCAACGCTGAATTAACCTCGAAGGAAGGGTTTTCAGTCGTTGCGCCAATAAGAATAATGTCTCCCTTTTCTACGTATGGCAGGAAAGCATCCTGCTGAGCTTTGTTGAATCGGTGTATTTCATCAATAAAGATATATGTCCGCCGTCCACTTATCTTGTAGTAATTACCAGCCTTGGAAATTATGGCTTTTACATCTTTGATCGATGATGATACGGCTGAAAAAGGGACAAACTGACCTTGCGTCATTTGAGCGATTAAGGCTGCAAGGGTTGTTTTGCCTGTCCCAGGCGGTCCCCAGAAAATCATTGAACCAACCCTGTCGTTCTCTATAGCTTTACGCAGAGGAGTTCCCTGGCCTACAATTTTCACCTGCCCGACAAATTCATCAAATGAACGTGGGCGAATGCGATCAGCCAGGGGCCTAATATCCTTGCGAGAGTTCACTTCAGGGTAATCCTTGTCGTCGGTGAACATATCCATCACCAATCAATATATCTTTTCTCAGGTGATTGGACAATCACAAATATTCCAGATGTATCAAATGCGATGCATTATAATATCCCGACAAAAGCATATTTAAGACTCTTAATCTGAATATAATTATTTAAGCTAACCTAATATGGAGAAAAACCGACAAAGATAATATCATGGGCAGTCCGATGTCATTATTCATTAGTCTATTATTTGGAGCAATCGGTGCAGGGTATTTTATATATGGCAAGAAGCAACGGAGAGGAATAGCATTGCTTTCTGGTGTTATTTTATGTTTCTTTCCATACTTTATCGATAACATAATTTTACTCTTTTTAATTGGCATTATATTGATGTCTCTGCCATTTTTTATCAGATATTGAATTTTGGAGTGAAATTCTTTGGCAATATGAAATTGAGTCATTCGCGCTGAATAATAGAAAAAGAGTTGCCTATCAGACTCATATTAGTTATAATAGCGTGTTATGATAGAAATATAATATGAAGTAAATCAAGCTAATCGCGCGGTTTGTCTCGCGGCTATTCTAATGGTAAAAGTCCAATCTATAGCATTGTTTAGTTGGACACAGAGTATATTACTCGAAATTTGACCAGATAGATTACAGAGAAACCGATATTTCCCATAAGACTGGATTAAGATAGCCACACCGCGAGATAGAAGCGCAAATGTAGAAGGAAGCAAACACGGTATTATGACATCACGAAATTCTCACCTGATTCTTGTCACATTAATGTTATTAGGGGCTATTCTCGGAGGACTTTTAGGTTATGTTGCACCCGCTTTCATGCTGTCCATTGCTGTTATAGGTCAGCTTTTTCTTGGGGTTCTCAAACTTATCTTTATTCCACTCATTGTTTCTGTGGTTATTGTTGGAATTGCATCTATTGGAAACCTTCGGAGACTGGGACGCGTATCTCGTTCAACTATACTCTATTTTTTAGGCAGTTCAGTAGCCGCTGTTGTTGTCGGTATAGGTCTGGTTTATATTATCAATCCCGGACAAATCAGCGGCCAGACAACAGGTTTAATCTATGAGAGAACCAGCGAAGCACTGAATACAGGTTTTCCAGAGATTTTTTCAGCTTTTGCTCCAACCAACATCTTTCAGTCCATTGTTAATGGTAACTATCTGGGAGTGGTAGTGTTGGCATTTTTGTTTGGAGTAATACTTGCTACTATGGGCAAGCGAGCGGCGGTAGTTATGAATTTCTTCAAGGTTATCTCTGAAGCTTCTCTGAAATTGGTGTCGGTAGTACTATATGCGGTTCCGGTTGGATTATTCGTGCTCGTAGGCTCCGCAATTGCAGCCGATTCTGGTTCCATAACCCAACTGTGGGGAAACCTATCTCTACTCGGTTTGACTTTATTGGGAGGAATTCTCATCCATGGTCTTATCGTCCTTCCGTTGATACTCAAACTGACAGGTGGTAAGTCAGCAGGACGTCTTGCAGGTAATCTTTCTTCAGCGCTTGTTACAGCGCTTGGAACCGGCTCGTCAGTCGCTACTTTTCCATTGACCTATGAAGGGGTCGTTGAAAAGCATAAAGTTGACAACCGTGCCGGAGCGTTGGTTTTACCTTTGGGAACAATGGTTAATCTTAATGGTACGTCCATGTATTTAGCAATAACGGCAATCTTTGTGGCTCAGTTGTTTGGAGTATCTCTGTCCGTTGGAGATATAATCGTTGTTGGTCTTTTGTCGGTGGTTCTTTCTTTTGGCGCCTCTGGTATAGCTGTGCCTATAACTGGACCGTTTATGCTGGCAATGCTGATGGGAGCTGTAAATTATCCAGTAGTTGCTTTTGGCGTTCTCACAGTACTGCTTGCGTTTGACTGGATTTTTCAAAGGGGACGGGCTATACTCAATGTTTGGGGAAATGCTGTCGGAGCAGTTGTGGTCGGTGAATCTTTTGAATTCAAAACGGCAAGGAATACATATTCGGCATCTAAAGAAAAAAGTCAGGCCAGTAGCAAGTTTCCACATGGGAAACAAAAAAAATATCATGGAGACAAAACCGGTCGCGATGATCGTCATAAAAATAAATCCAAATCTCGTAAAAAACAGACAGTGAAATCCAATAAACGCACTTACGCAAAAAGTGATAGCCAAAGTAACGGACGTGCTCCGCATAAAGAACGACGATCCCCTTCACGATCTAAACACTCCACTTATCACAAGCGACGCAAGGAAGATCATTCTGTCGATAAATCGACAAACAGTAAACCAGTAAAAAGTTCAAGGCAACAACCATCTTCACCACCTGTTCCTCCAAAGCTTCCGGATATGTCCAAACAACTCGGTAATGACAAAAACCGTTCAGATGGTAATTCCGTTAATAATAAGAAAGATGGAACAGCTCCAGTTGAATCATCGCCATACAAAAATGAGCAAGCAAGAATTACCTTGTCCAGTGAGACAATTGAACGGGAGCGTAGTAAAATTGCCGCCCAATTAGCTGATATGAAACAAAAAGAAAAACAGGATCAACAGTCTAATAAAGTTGACAAAACCAAGTCGGATGTGATTTCTGTTGCAAATGAGAGTGAAGAAAAGGAATCCCCTGTAATTGATTTCTATTCCGCATACAAGTCAAGAAAACCTCTTTCCGAAGAAGATAATAGTAATCTGTCAGAAGTGTCTGGGCAGAGTATTAGTGTGAAAACAAAAGAGCCAAAGACAACATATACTTCAGAATTGGAATCTCGTACGACTGAAACTACCACCCAACTGGAAAATAATAAACCTAATGAACGTAAACAAGACTCAGATAATGAAATGACTTTCGAATCAGAGATGGCATCAAAAGAACCGGTAGCTGATTTTGGCAGGAAACCAACTCGTCGTGGTCCGGCTCGAAAGCAGACATCATCAGACAACAAATCAGAGCCAGCTAAACCAGTATCGAAATATGATACTGATGATATCTCGTTCGGTCGCCAGAAACGTAAGCGAACACGATAATTGCTTATGGTTTGTGCCGACATTTGGAGAAAACCGCGAGGATTATATCATTATTGTTCTGCTACTGTTGTAATTCATTGACTGGGAAATGTAGTATCTGAGGATAACCTTTTGGAACATATTCTTTCGGCAATTGCTATATCTTGTAATGGAAAAAAGAGTTGACCTGAAGAGCTTAAATGAAGTAGCTTTTTCTCTAGGTTGGATAATATTATGAACTCATTCAAAGTCTTTCTGCTCATGATAGTACTGATGTTTCTATTTGTCTGGATCGGATACACTGTTGGTGGGCAGAGTGGGATGATTATAGCATTTGGGCTGGCAGTAGTAATGAATTTTTTCAGTTACTGGTTTTCCGATAGAATAATTTTGAAAATATATCATGCTAAAAGGGTAACCGAGCATGACCATCCTCGATTATTTAGTATCGTTAACCGGGTAAGAACTGCCGCTATGGTACCTATGCCAAAGGTGTATATTGTTTCTAATAAAGCTCCTAACGCATTTGCGACAGGACGTAATGCGGAGAATGCCGCAGTGGCTGTGACCGAAGGACTTCTTGAGATTCTCAATGATGATGAACTTGAAGGAGTGCTTTCCCACGAATTTGCCCATATTATCAACAAGGATATGCTGTTAGGTACAATTGTTGCTACTTTTGTTGGGGCAATTGGAATTTTAGCATCAATAGCTCGATGGGGTGCAATATTGGGAGGTTACGGGCGCAGTGACAATCGCGGAGGGTTGGTTGGGTTACTTGCTACAGCTATCGTAGCGCCATTGACAGCTATACTAATTCAAGCTGCAATTTCTCGCCGACGAGAATTTAAGGCTGATGCCGTTGGAGCCAAACTTACAGGTCGGTACCGTGGACTTTCCTCGGCACTCAAGAAAATCAGTTCTGCTCCGAATAGGATGAATCTAAATCGAAAGCCAGCCGCAGCGCATCTTATGATAGTTAAGCCGTTCTCGGGCAAGTTTGTTTCATCGTTGTTTTCAACACATCCGCCAGTAGAGAAACGTATAGAAAAACTCAATGAACTTTCACAAAAGATGTAATATGAGTAATTCTGATAATGCTAATTCAGCAAGACAAGAGTTATGTGCTTTTGATATTTTATCTTTATATGCTTTAATCAGCAGACTCAAGGTTTGTCCCTGCGAAATGTTATGGGCAGACAATCTTAAACCGTACACAGTTGGGAACGACTACAAACGATTTATGAAGCAACCTCGTTCTTTATCCAGCGGGATATTGCGCTGAGATGGATAGCGGATTATATCTATATATCCTGGCTATCCTGGCATTAATTATAGCAAATGGGTTCTTTTCTCTTTCTGAATTTTCAATTATAGCTTCTCGGCAGAGCAAACTAAAACAGCAAAAATCGGATGGTAAATTAGGAGCAGACAGAGCAGAGAAACTTCAAAGCAACCCTGACCGCTTTCTGGCAACTATCCAAATAGGAATTACCCTGGTAGCTACAATATCTGGAGTTTTTGGCGGAGCAACTTTGGTAGAGCCGCTTCGGCAGATATTAGCAGTGATTCCTTTGGAATATGTAGCTGACATTGCTCAACCATTGGCACTCGGTATTATATCTATTTTAATCACAATTGCGACTGTTGTAATAGGAGAACTTGTTCCTAAATACCTTGCACTTTCAAATCCTGAACGCTTTGCCTGTATGGTATCTTCTCCGATTACAATTTTCACTCGACTTACAGTGTTTTTATCCAGTACTCTCAGCGGGGCGGCAAACCTGATTTTGATGCTTTTCGGAGTCAAATATGGTAAATCATCTGGAATAGTAACAGAAGATGAAATTAACCTGATGATTCTGGAAGGAAAGAAAAAGGGCGTATTTGATGATACCGAAGAAAAGCTCATCAAATCAGTTTTTGACTTTGCTGACTCGACCGTTCGACGCGCTATGACTCCCCGCCCTGATGTTATAGCTATTAATAAAACGGCAACTCCTGATGAAATTATTAAAGCAATCGTTACATACGGTCACAGCAAATACCCTGTGTATGAGAACAACATCGATAACGTTATTGGTGTATTGTATACGCGAGATATAATCCATCATAAAATGAATCCAAGGCTGATAATTCTAACTGATATTATTCGCAAACCGACTTTTGTCCCGGATTCTATGTTGTTATCACGATTGTTACGAGAATTCCAGCACAAGAAGAGAGAGTTTGCCCTTGTGCTTGACGAGTTTGGAGGGACTGCTGGCATTGTCACGCTTGAAGATATCCTTGAGGAACTGGTCGGCGAAATTCAGGATGAGGATGATGATAGCGATAATCCATTAGTAAAGCATTCAGATACAATTGCCTATGCTGACGGCACAGTTTGGCCGGGAGCTATTAATGAATTAATGGACAGCAAACTTCCTGAGGAAGAATCCGATACACTTGCTGGATTAATAATTGACCATCTTGGCCGATTGCCGAAACGAAAAGATGTAATTACCATAGCTGATATGAACATTACCATTCTTGAACGGGATAATATCCGCCTTACGAGACTGAAACTTGAGAAAATTATTACTCCTTCTGAAGATGTGGAACTTTAACTATTTTTGTAGCAGGTAACAATGATTAAAGTACTAACGGCGCCGCTACGGTGGACTCGTTCACTTTATGACTGGGTTCTTGGTTGGGGGAAGTCTAAGTATGCCCTTGCCGCATTGTTCTTTTTGTCTTTTGCGGAGGCATCGTTCTTTCCAATTCCACCTGATGCGCTCTTGATTGCATTGTGTATGGGGAATTATCGTAAGTGGTGGAAATTTGCTTTGTTTTGCTCGGTTGGGTCAATTATTGGGGGTGTTTTAGGATATTTTATCGGATTAACGGCGTTTGAATTGATAGGCGAGAAACTTATCTCGATTACTGCATCTCTTTCTGGAACCGACCCTCAGGAATTATTGAAAAATGCACAGTACTGGTTTAATGAGAAGGAATTGTATGGAATGAAAGTCGGTGCATGGGCAGTTGGGATAGCTGGTTTTACACCAATTCCTTACAAGGTTTTCACTATTACCTCAGGCTTTTTCGAGATGTCGTTGACTGTTTTTATACTGGCTTCCTCTATCAGCCGTTCAGTGCGTTTCTTTATAGTCGCAGGTCTTATTGGTTTGCTATACAAGCGATATGGGGAACGAATCAAGACCTTTATTGACAGTTATTTTAACTATCTGGCAGTTGCTTTTATTGTTCTGTTGATATTAGGGTTTTGGTCGGTGAGTCTGATACAAAGTAAATAGAAGGCATTTCATAAATTGCTGATAATGAATTGATACTTTAATAGAATGCTAATAAGTTGTTGAACAAGATACAATTATTATTGCAGATAATTTAATATAATCAGTGAAGTGAATGGAAAATAAACTTATAGAACTGAAAATAATCGATCTTGCGTTTAACGGCAAATCGGTAGCACATCTGGACGGCAAAGTGATTTTCCTCAAAGGAGGGCTTCCGGGCGAGAAAGTGCTGGCAGAAATTACTCGCACAAAACCACGGTATAATGAGGGTATTGTTAGAAAGATTATTACTAAATCAGAATTACGAATCACAGCCCCATGTTCTCATTTTGATGTCTGTGGTGGATGTGTTTGGCAAGATTTAGAATACAAAAATCAGCTTGAATTCAAGCGCAAGCAAGTTTCTGATTGTCTGGAACGAATCGGTAAAATGGACGATGTCAAACTGCATAATGTTGTAGGCTCTTCTAAATTATTTCATTATCGAAACAAGATGGAGTTCTCGTTTCATGTTACTGGTAAGGATAATTTCAATCTCGGATTACATCACCGTGGACGGTTTGATGAAATCTTCGATCTTCAGAAGTGTTTTCTCCAGTCAGATACAGCGAATCAAATCGTTCGCTTTATTAGGGATTTTGTAAAACGTCACCGAATCCCAGCTTATGACATTATGAATCATACCGGCTTTATGCGTTTCTTGGTAATCCGTGAAGCTCACAAGACTGGTCAAATTATGGTTAATCTTGTTACCAACAAAGGCAATATACCAAATCAAAGTGAACTAATAAGTGAAATGAAAGTTTCATTTCCTCAGGTAAAGACATTAATTCAAAATGAAACAAGCCGAAAGTCAAATGTTGCAGTAGGGGAAAAAGAACATATTCTATTTGGAGCCGGGTTCATCGAAGAAGAGATATTGGGTTGTCGTTTGCGTATTCGAGCCAACTCGTTTTTCCAGACCAATTCAATCCAAACCGAAATACTTTATCGCACTGCTTTCGATTTATTATTACCACAAAAGAGCGACCGCATACTTGATCTTTATTGTGGTACAGGGTCAATAGGTATCCTGATTTCAAAATATGTGAAAGAGGTTGTTGGTGTCGAGTTAGTTGCGAATGCCGTTGTTGATGCTCGCGAGAATGCCCTTGAGAATGGAATAAAAAATATTGAATTCGTAGAAGCTGATGTTAAGGACTTTTTGCGCTCAGAAGCTGTTGATGGAGAACCCTTTGATACTGTTATAGTTGATCCGCCACGAGCTGGTGTGAATCCAAAGGCGCTCCGTCGAATTATTCGTCTGCAACCATCGAAAATTCTCTACATTTCCTGTAATCCTGCTACTTTTGCCCGTGATGCCGCAACGCTTTTTGAAGCCGGTTATAGGTTGCCTGAGGTACGACCGATTGACATGTTCCCGCATACTATGCATATTGAATTGGTAGGCATTTTTTATTTTGATTGATGGTATGACTGATAATACATAAGTTAATGTATTGGCAGCATAATGATAACTCGATTGGTGAGGTATAATTAGACAGCAAACTTTCTGGCTAGTCAGTGATATGTAATTTGATGATAACTGAATGAGTATAATCCTTGGCATAGTTATTTTATTCATAGCTCTTATTTTGGGTATACTCCTGATGCAACTTCATTTCCGTATAAAATGGAGTTCAGAGCGGAAATGGATATTTGTAGGACTTGGACGTTCCGGTTCAGAATTTGATATGGTTGAAAGGATAGGGACCTTGAAACTCTTTGGGATTACATTAAAGCATTTCCAATTGGAGAGAGTGTCAGAAGATGAGACTCGTGTAGAAAAGCATAAGCCTAAAAAACTGCAAAAAAAGCGGCGGCGGTCGTGGAAGCAATTGCAACAACTACTTCCAATCTTGACTAAAGAGTTTTTGTCATTCTCGAAGCGTATATTATCGGTGCTTGTGATTGAGGAATTGCGGGGTGAGATCAGAGCCGGATTCGATTCTCCAAGTGATACTGGAGTAGCTTTTGGTTATTATCAAGCTGCTTTGGCGGTGGCTCCGGGAGTTGTTGGACGGTTACAGTTTGTGCCTGTTTGGGAAGGACCATCGCTGTCGGCATCGGCCAGGGCGGCAATTGCTCTGCCATTTTACAAGCTTCTATGGCGAACTGTGGTGCTTGCATGGAGATTACCATTAAGAGATATTTATAAACTGGCAATAGGAACAAAGAAGGGAGAACATGATGTCCAATAATGTCGTTGATATTCTCAAAGGTGTAGTCGGTGAACTGCGTGAGATAGCCAAATCCGAGACTGTGATTGGTGAGCCTGTTACAATCGGTGACAAGACTGTGATTCCGGTAGTGAAAATTTCAGTCGGTTTCGGAGCCGGCGGCGGTCAGGGAGAAGATGAAAAAACTCGTGCCGGATATGGCGGCGGCGGGGGAGGGGGCGCTAAGATTGAACCGGCGGCGTTTATTATTATGGATGCTGAAGGTGTCAAGCTTATACCGATTGGCAAAGGGAAGTGGGATACAATTCTCGATGCTATCCCAGGGCTTGCAAAGAAGTTTGGTAAAATGAAAGACAGTTTCAAATCCGACAAGTCAGATGATGAAAAGTCTGATGATGAGCCGACTGAGAAGAAAGATAAAGAAGAAGATTGA
>JAYEIF010000176.1:0-10822 GCA_034659895.1 Candidatus Zixiibacteriota bacterium | reverse complement strand
ATACTCCAAAGCGGGGATATTTTCCACAGAGCATTACCGACTTGAGACAGTTGTGGACAGTCTATCTGTTTCACGGTAAACACAACTGAGTTAAAAATATTCCTTTATCAGACTTTTCATGAGATAATTCGAATAGAGAGAAAAAACTATCGAAAAAATGCTATTGACAATACAGTGTTGTAATATGTTACATCCTTTTTTCGGTCCAGGCGATAAGCGAGGATGGCAGTGTATGTGCAAGGTAGAGCAGACCAACGAATATCGGCAGTAACGGTATATCTACAACGCCTGACACAAATTCCTCTATTAACTCGCTCGCCAGCACAATCGAAAGGCAGATTATACTGAATGCGCTATAGGACTGACGCAACGATATATGCACAACTTGAATCTCTCTCTCATCAAGATTATCGATGTTAGTATGAACCAACCTCCACAAACCCGTCTTGCCGTGAACATATAAACAGCTCGCAATAACGACAAACAATGCAACAAGAATACCGGAAATCCAAAATACATTGATATGTGTCCTCTCTGCTGTATAGAAGAATGCAATTAGGAGAACCAACGCAGAATAGTTTACCAGAACTCCTACCCTTCTTACTGATTTCGACATGATAATTTTACTCCTTATTTTCGTTGTAACGCTTGCGATCCAGCAACTCCTGGCTTAGCGGCCTCATTGGTTCAGTAGAAAAAACCAATTCAATGGGCAACTTAAAGCAGTCGCTGATTCTGAAAGCCAAGTCTAAACTTGGGTTGTATTCTTCTCTTTCCAGATATCCAACCGTTTGAGGATTCACTCCAATTTTCTCAGCCAGTTCTTTCCTCGAGATACTTCTCTCCTGTCGGAGAACTACGATTCTGTTGTAAAGCTTACGTGTTTTCATATAGTAAATATAATATATTATTGTATATATACAACATATTTTTTGATATTTATATCAGTTTTTTATGTGGTATCGGTGATTTTTATTCCTCCCAAATCTGATAAAATACGAAAACAGTTGTTATTGACCATACTTGGTTACCAAAAGTCTGCTTGTTTTTATTGAATTTGTTGACACCAGCTTGATTGTGATGTTAACTTTTCCAAATGGAAGAACTTGGTATATCACGAGACGAGGCTTATAGCCTTGTAGTCGACAAAATTGGAGTAAACAACCTTCTTAAGCACATCTTGTCCGTTGAAGCTGGTATGAGGCAATTAGCTGATTATTTTGGCGAAGATGTAGATTACTGGGGTCTCACAGGTCTATTGCACGATTTGGATTACAACGAAACCAAGAATGACGAAGCTCGACATTCTTACCTGACCGCCGAATGGCTCAAGCCGTACAATTTGCCGCAGGATATTATTCACGCCATAATTGCCCATCCCGGTCACATTTCCTGCGAGAGTAGAATGGACTGGGCTCTCTATGCTGTTGATCCAGCTACTGGTTTTATCGTGGCTTGTGCGCTCATGCACCCATCTAAGCGTTTGGAGGCAGTCGACGGGAAATTTATGCTTAAACGCTTTAAGGAGAAACGTTTCGCTGCGGGAGCATCGAGGGAAAATATGGCGGCATGCTCCGAAATCGGGTTGGAACTCGAGCAATTCTTACTGATGGTGCGTGAGGGTATGTTGTCCATTACCAAACAGCTCGGCTTGTAGAGTATGGCCAATAAGGAGACCATCTGGAAAAAAGAGATCCTCGGATGGTCGCTTTATGACTTCGCCAATACTATCTACTCAATGAATATCGTCTCACTTTATTTGAAACGATATATCGTGGAAGATCTCGGTCATCCCGATCAGTGGTTTGATATACCCTTTTCAATTTCAATGGTATTTGCCGCTATGTTGCTTCCGGCTCTTGGGGCAATATCTGATCGGTCAACCCGCAAGAAGATATTTCTGTTTCTTTTCACGCTAACCTGCTGTGCGGCAGTGGGGCTTATGGCGCTGGTGCCTCCATCACTTTTCATTATTACCATTGTGTTATTCATTGTTGCCAACTTTGCTTATGAAGCAGGTCAGCCCTTTTACAATTCTTTGCTTTATTCAGTTGCCGATGGCACCCGTGCGCGTTTTATCTCCGGTGTGGGTGTAGCATTTGGATATGTTGGATCAGTGCTGGGGATGATTCTTGTACTCCCTTTTGTCAGTGGAAGCCTGTTCGGCTGGAATGTTCCGTTTCTCAACGGCTGGGGCAAAGAGGGTTCGTTCCTTCCGACTGCGATTCTGTTTATGTTGTTTGCCGTGCCTCTCTTTCTATGGGTAAAGGAAAGACCTGTTAAAGAGCAACACTATAATAAAGGACTCAGAGCCGTCTACCGCGATGTTTGGAAAGGGATTCGTGAAACGAAAAAATATCCCGGAGTCCTGCGTTTTCTTATAGCTGATTATTTTTTCGAAGACGCTGTTACGACCGTAATCCTGAATATCGGTCTATATTGTTCTATTGTACTTAGTCTGACAGATAATAACATTACCGCATTTTTGATTGTTTCCACGCTTTCGGCTGTTGTTGGCTCATTTATTATTGGCAAAATTGCCCAACACTGGTCATTAAAGAAACTACTCAGTTTAATAGTCCTGGCATGGATTATCTGCCTGATAACATTTGTGATTACCAATAATATGACTGTTATTTGGATTATTGGATCAATAATTGGTATCCTCCTTGGTGGTTTGTGGACAACTACACGTCCGTTGCTGGCTGAGTTGGTCCCTCGCGATGAACTTGGACGTTTCTTTGGGCTATTCTCACTGTCCGGCAGAGCGGCGGCTGTGATTGGTCCGCTGATCTGGACTGGTGTGGTATTTATGTTTAATCAAAATCGTTACCTCGGCAAAATAACTATTGACTGGCTGGGAATAAATCCATCTAACTATGCTAAACTACCGTATAAGATGGGAGTGTTGTCGCTTGTATTGATGATGATTGTAGGTCTGATTATATTTCGTAAGGTGCCATATACCGGAAGGTTGAAGAATGGGTAAGAAAATAGACAATTGGTACCATTATTCTGGTGCTGTTCATGTTCATACTACCGAGTCCGACGGCACCAAAACGCTTGAAGAAGTGATGGCGATAGGACAGCATGCCGATCTTGATTTTTTGATGATATCTGATCACATGACACTTGCGAACCGCGATAAAGGAGAGGGGCTTTACGGTAAAATGTTAGTGGTTGTTGGCTATGAGCACAACGATCCTAAAGATCACCATCATTACTTGCTGTTCGAAACTCCCCGTGTTTATCCCGCTGAGATGAGTGTGCGTGAATACGTTGCGGCAGGTGCTGCTGATGGAGCGCTGGGTATTATGGCTCATCCCGATGAAGTACGCAATCGGATGGCTCAGTTCCCGCCTTATCCATGGACCGACTGGAAGGTGGAAGGCTTCACAGGTGTGGAACTGTGGAATCAGATGTCAGAATGGATGGAGCGCTTGACCCCGTTCAATAAGCTTCTTATGGCGTTCTCTCCTCGAAAATCAATGATTGGTCCAACGAATCGCATTCTTGCCAAATGGGATCAATGGAATATGCAGCGCAAGGTTGTTGGTGTAGCCAGTGTTGATGCTCATGCTTTCCGAATCAAAGTTTGGCCGTTCAGAGTTCAAATCTTTCCCTACAAGGTTCATTTTCGATGTCTGCGCACCCATATCCTTCTCAACGAGCCTATGTCAACTGATTTCAATACAGCAAAACGGCAACTATATGAGGCTATTCGAGATTGTCGTTCCTTTTCTTCCAATATGCGTTGGGGCGTAGCTGATAGTTTTATGTTCTACGCTGAAAATGACTCGTGCAAAGTTACATGCGGCGGAGAGCTGTCGGCGTATGAGAACGTCCGATTAGTAGTGAAGTTGCCTTCACAAGCGCATTTGAAATTGATTCACAATGGGAAAGTAGCACTTGAATCAGATACTGACTCCCTGACTTACACCGTTCAAAGTCCCGGCATTTACCGTGTCGAGGCTTGGAAAGGGCGGCGTGGGTGGATATTTTCAAACCATATCCGAATAGGAATATAACCGAGTATATGTATCAATGAAATACACCCTGATTGATTTTTCAAACAGTTTATTAAATGGCGACAAAGGTTCGCATTTGAATCGTATTAGTTGTAAATTCGTTTTGATTGATGCTCCTGATGAAATTGCGATGGTGTTCGGCACGATTGAAGAGTTCCCATACCATGCCACTCTGGTTGACAGTTTTTGCCGTCAACGTCAACTTGCATCAGCGTGGGTAAAGAAACCCGACATTGTGGAATTGTATGAATCGGATTACAATATACTTGGAGGAGGATATATGGATATCCGCTCTTTTGAGAATCGCATCTCATTTTCCGGAGCCTCGACTGCTTATGGCTCTTTCCCTCAATTTGAGTTAAAAGCGGTACTTAAAAATAATCCGACGTTTGATTCTTACCGAACAATCGTTTCCAGTTAGTCTTTTTGCTATTTATTTCACAATCACATACAGACCCGATATCAATTCCTGAGGTTGTAACCCCCTTTGTAATAACAGTATAACTATCAGTTCCCATCATTTATTATTATCTTTTAATCATAGAAATGTAATACAATTATGCTTGACAATCAAAATTATATTCACTAAGGTTACAAAACTTATAAGGAGGATTCTGGTAGCTTATGTTTGAAACGTTCTATCCAATTTTGTTCTTAATCGTAGTTGCTACTGGTATTGCACTCCTACTCATTTTTCTCTCAATTTTTCTTGGCTATCGAAGCAAACAAGGGCGTAAGGGTGATTCATACGAATGCGGGTTGACTCCGGTTGGCACAACCAAAGATCCTGTGCCTGTAAAGTTTTATATGGTGGCAATCCTGTTTATCCTCTTTGATATTGAGGTTGTATTTCTTTATCCATGGGCGGTTATATCACGAAAGCTCGGGGTTTTTGGCTTTGTTGAGATGCTTGTCTTTGTGATTATTTTGCTTGTGGGCTATTTTTATATTCTTGGTCGGGGAGCGCTTAAATGGGATTAGAAGAAAAAATTCCCGATTCAATTATGTTGACTACACTTGACAAGATGGTCAACTGGTCCCGAAAACGGTCAATGTGGCCGCTCGGGTTTGGACTGGCGTGTTGTGCGATTGAGATGATGTCCACGTTTGCTCCCCACTTTGATTTAGCTCGTTTCGGTATGGAAGTCACGCGTCCTTCTCCACGACAGGCTGATCTTATGATAATAGCTGGTCGGGTATCAAGGAAAATGGCGCCGGTTGTGAGAACGCTTTACGAACAGATGCCTAATCCTAAGTGGGTACTTGCTATGGGGGCGTGTGCTTGCAGTGGCGGTGTATTCAACAACTATGCAGTCGTTCAGGGAGTAGATAGAATCGTACCTGTTGATATATATGTACCCGGTTGCCCTCCGCGGCCGGAGCAATTGATTGATGGAATACTAAAACTATATAAAGAAGTGGAAAAAGACTCTCTGAAAGTTCATTCGGAAAAGTTGGGTCGTAAATTAGGATAGAAGTGATAAAGCTGCCAATTTTGGATGGGATTGTTATTGAATTGCGGCTTCTGTAATCGGCGATTGTGATGGAAGAAAAAATCAGACTATTTCTTAAACGTAAGTTCGGTGATGCTGTGCTGGGTGAAGACAATTTCCGCGGTGATCAGTCGTTCTTTATTTCTGCCGAATCGCTTTTTCCCATCTGTGAAGCGTTACAGGACAGCGGTGAACTCGATATCAAATTCCTTGCGGACATCACAGCTGTCGATTGGCAGGGGCATGAATCGGCTAAGGATGGTCGGTTTGAAGTTGTCTATAATTTATATTCACTGTCGCATTGCTACCGGTTCTTTCTTCGAGTTCGCCTGCCTGAATCCAATCCTTCTGTCAGTTCTTTAACTGACCTCTGGGCTGGCGCCAACTGGATGGAACGAGAGGTTTACGATATGTTCGGCATCACGTTTGAAGGACATCCAGATTTGACTCGGATTCTTACTCCCGACGGTTTTGAAGGTCATCCGCTTCGCAAGGACTTTTCCATAACTTACGAACAACCCATGTTCAATTGGAACAAAGACAATCCGCCTGAGGTCATTAAGTAATGAGTGAAGTGAGAACGCTAAATCTGAACATGGGACCTCAGCATCCATCCACCCACGGGGTATTGCGTGTTGCTCTGGAACTTGACGGTGAGACAGTAGTCAAAGCCAAGCCAGTAATAGGTTATCTTCACACTGGCGTAGAGAAAACAATGGAATCCAAACTATACCACAAAGCTTTACCACTTACTGATCGTATGGATTATCTTGCGCCAATGTCCAACAACCTTGGATACTGTCTTGCAGTTGAAAAGTTGATGGGGATTGAAGTCCCCGAGAAAGTTAAATGGGTACGCGCCTGTTTAGCTGAACTTACTCGGGTCAACTCACACTTGGTTTGGGTGGGGACTCATGGACTTGATCTCGGCGCTATGTCGATGTTTCTGTATGCTTTTCGCGATCGTGAAACAATTCTGGATATCTATGAAGCTTGTGGTGGGCAGCGGATGATGACTTCGTACTTCCGTATTGGCGGTTTAGCAAAAGATATCCCCAAGGATTTTGATAAACGCGTGCGGCATATCATCAAGGAAGTACGAAAAGGACTGATTGATTATGAAAAACTGCTTACAGAAAACGAGATTTTCATTAAGAGAACCAAAGGAGTAGCTGTCATATCTGCTGAGGATGCTATTAACTATTCTTTGTCCGGACCTATGTTGCGCGGCAGCGGAATTAAACACGATCTTCGCAAAGCCAATCCATATAGCGGGTATGAAAACTTTGATTTTGAAATTCCGATTGGTAAAAATGGCGACGCTTATGATCGTTACAAACTTCGCCTTGAAGAAATCCGTCAGTCGTTCCGTATCTGCGAACAGATTCTCGATGGTATGCCTGAAGGACCATTCCGCGCACATGTGCCGGGGGTAGTATTACCGCCGAAGGAAGATGTGCTTCACAAGATAGAATCGATGATATTTCACTTCAAGATAATCACTGAAGGTTTCAAGGCACCGGTGGGTTCAGTTTATCAGGCTATTGAATCGCCCAAGGGAGAGATTGGGTTCTACATCACCGGTGACGGTACTAACACACCGCGTCGAGTGCGAGTCAGACCTCCGGCATTTGTTAATCTGGCATCATTACCAAAGTTGGTGGAGGGTGGTCTTTTTGCGGATGTAGTTTGTGCCATCGGGTCTATTGATATTATTTTGGGAGAGGTTGATCGATGATTTTGACTAAGGAATCAGTAAACAAAATCAGAGAAAAGCTGCAACAGTACCCCAAACCCAAGTCAGCTATTCTTCCAGCGCTGACAGTTGCCTATCGACAAGCTGGATATGTCGATGAAGGTATCTATAAGGAGATATCCAAAATCATCAATGTTACAACTGTAGAAATAGCCGAGGCAGCGACATTCTACACATTGTTTGCCAAGGAACCGCGAGGGAAATATCTCATTCAGGTCTGTCATAATATATCGTGTGCTTTGCTTGGCGCTGATTCGCTGATTGGTTATCTTCAGGAAAAGCTCAATATCAAAATTGGCGAGACGACCGAAGACAAAATGTTTACCCTTGTTACTGTTGAATGTCTCGGGTCGTGTTCCACCGCTCCTGTGATGCAGATAAACCAAGATTATTACGAGAGACTGACCAAGGAAAAGGTGGATCAGGTTCTCGAGGATTTGAGAAGTAAAGCGTGATGTTCTATTCTCCGGTTAGAACAAATGCTGCGGAAGTAGCCAAAAGTGATAAACTTCACTTGTTCAGATACGTAGAGGACCCAGAGCAGGTCAAAATCGAGAAGTTTGAGGAACACGGCGGATATGTCGCATGGAAAAAAGTTCTAACCGAGATGGAGCCTGTCCAAGTAATTGATGAAGTAAAAAACTCTGGTTTAAGAGGGAGAGGCGGAGCTGGATTTCCCGCCGGACTTAAATGGAGTTTTGTCCCCAAAGATTCTCCCAAGCCGCGCTATCTGTGTTGCAATGCTGATGAATCCGAGCCGGGGACATGTAAAGATCGAGTGCTTATGGAGCGCGATCCTCACGCTGTTATCGAAGGTATGGCTATCGCTTCGTATGCAATAGGCTGCCATCAGATGTTTATCTATATTCGCGGTGAGTTTGCTCACTGTGCCGACCGAATGGAGAAAGCTGCAAAAGAAGCTTACGAGCATGGCCATCTTGGCAAAAACATTTACGGCAGCGGTTTTAACCTCGATATGGTTATACATACCGGCGGCGGGGCTTATATCTGTGGTGAAGAAACAGCTTTGCTGAACTCGCTTGAAGGTGAACGGGGAATGTCTCGCATTCGTCCGCCTTTTCCGGCAGTCGAAGGCTTATATGCCTGCCCTACTATTGTCAACAATGTAGAGACTCTCGCCAGCGTGCCTCACGTCATTAATCACGGAGCTGACTGGTATAAGTCACTCGGGACAGAGAAATCATCCGGAAGTAAAATATTTTCGTTATCCGGACATGTGAAACGACCGGGCAATTACGAAGTTGAATTGGGTTTCCCATTAAAAAAGCTAATCTATGATGAAGATTATGGAGGCGGCATTCTCGGTGACAAGAAACTCAAGGGTGTGATTCCGGGGGGATCGTCAACCCCGTTCCTGACTCCGGACATGATAGATATAAATTTGGACTATGAATCACTTGTGGAAGGTGGATCAATGCTTGGTTCTGGAGCTGTTATCGTCTTCCACGAGGATACCTGTATTGTCTGGATTATTAAGAGGCTGACTCATTTTTACCGCCACGAGTCTTGTGGTAAGTGTACGCCTTGTCGAGAAGGAACCGCGTGGCTGGAAAAGTTGATAAACCGCATCGAAGACGGACAGGGAAAACCGGGTGATGTAGAGAAAGTGGAAGAAATCTGCGGCAACATTCTCGGTCACACTGTGTGTCCATTGGGTGATGCGGCGGTGATGCCCATATTATCGACACTCAAGCTTTGGCGCGATGAATGGCAGTATCACATTGATTACGGTAAATGTATGGTCAAAACAGATTTTGAGTTTAAGTAAGTAGTTTATGACTGATGATATAAAAAACAAAGTTAAGACCGATATTCCGACTGTAACATTTACAATGGATGGTCAGGAAGTTACTGTTGCCAAGGGAACAACAATACTGGAGGCAGCACGGGCGGCAGGAATACATATCCCCACATTTTGCTGGCATCCAAAGCTTAAATCTGTGGGATCGTGTCGGATGTGCTATGTTGAAATCGAAAAATGGCCCAAGCTTGCTGTTTCCTGTGTTACTGAAGCTACCAATGGAATGATTGTCTATACCGATTCCGACCTTGTAAAGCGTGGAAGAAAAGCTACACTGGAGTTCATTCTTCTCAATCATCCGATAGACTGCCCGACATGCGATCAGGCTGGTGAGTGCGAACTTCAGGATATGACATTCGAGCACGGTATTGATGACACCCGCTTTGATTTTCAAAAGAGCAGATTCACCAGTGATACTGGCGATACCATCTTTGACGATAAACGTATAGGACCGGAGATTATTCTCAATCGAAACAGGTGTATTCTTTGTTATCGCTGTGTTCGAGCCAACAAAGAAGCTTTTGGCGAACATGATCTGGGAGTCTATGAAAGAGGGAATATTGCCGAGATAAACGCTGCACCCGGACAGCAGGTCAACAATCCTTTTTCAGGAAACTTGTCGGAAATATGCCCTGTCGGAGCACTGACAAGTGTCGATTGGCGCTATAAAATGCGTGTCTGGACAGCAGGCACTACACCATCAATCAGTCCCTTTTCCAGTTCTGGGGAAAACATTCTCATCTACACAGACGACAATAAAAATCAAATTAACCGAGTAACAGCGCGCTGTAATGATGACATTGATGATGGTTGGTTGTCTGATATTGCCAGATATGGTTACCAGATAGCAAATTCTGAGGAACGACTGCGAACGCCATTGATAAAAAAGGAAGGCAACCAAGTCGAGGCTACATGGGATGAAGCTCTTAAAGTGATTTGTAATCGTTTTAAGGATATCACAGAGAGAGAAGGCAAGGTGTGTATTGGAGGGTTGATCTCGCCCACTCTTGATAACGCCTCCCTGTACAGTTTCTCCAAGCTATTTCGGACAGTATTTAACAACAACAACATCGATTTCAGGACTGACTATCGTATGTTGCCAAATAAACCCGACAGCTATTTCAATATGCTTTGCGATCGTAGATTTACAATCGCCGATATTGACAGCAGTGATGTAATAGTAGTATTTGGCTCTGATTTGATTCGTGAACACCACAATGAATACTTACGGATTCGCAAAGCGGTCAACTTCAACAATGCTCGTGTGTTTTCTCTCAATCCGTATTCAGTGAAATCGTCCGATATTGCAGAATCTGAAATAGTTTACAACATTGGCACCGATGAAACCCTGTTAACCGCCATAGGTCTGGCGGCGATTGAGATGGGATTAGTTGACAGGGAATTAGCGCAAGATTTTCAAGAGAAGATTAAACCTGACACCTTGGCAGAAGCAACAGAAATTTGCGGCGTGTCTCCTGAAGATATAAAACTCATTGCTCGTGCTTTATCGGGAGCTGACAAAGTTAGTATAATGATTGGCGAGTTAGTTACTCGTTCTCACGGTCGTGATACTATTGCCGCCGCTATGTTCAACCTGTCTCGGTTATTGGAAATTGACAAAAAGGGACAAATGGCGGTGCTTGCTCGATATGCCAATTCTCGAGGGGCAGAGAAACTTGGCGTGTTGCCAAATCCTTCGACCTCTACAATAACAAAACTAAAA
>JAYEIF010000175.1:0-10834 GCA_034659895.1 Candidatus Zixiibacteriota bacterium | reverse complement strand
CAAGCCTTTTAAGCTATTTATAACAAAACCCTTTCACTTGAAACAATACAAAACATGCTTATCTATTTATGAACAAAGAACTTACCCGCCTGTCGAGCGGACAGGTACTTTATTCAGCAAGCCCTAGTTAAGAGTTGCTGAATAATTTGTTTTAGGTGTACGGAGCTTTTCGGAATTAAGTAAAATATCTTTATTTGCTATTCATACCGCAATGCGTCGATTGGATCAAGGGCGGCTGCTTTGTAAGCGGGATACATGCCGGATATCAATCCAACAGAGACAGCCACAGTAAATCCAACAAATATCCAGAAAACAGACAAAACAAGAGGGAAATTCAACAGATTGTTAACCACCAACCCCACGGTGATACCAAATATAACACCGATTACTCCTCCTACTCCGGTTAGTGTAACCGCTTCGGTTAGAAATTGAAGAATGATGTTGGATCGTTTGGCACCGAGAGCTTTTCGCACACCAATCTCACGGGTGCGCTCGGTCACCGATACAAGCATTATATTCATTACTCCAATTCCGCCAACCATCAAGCCGACAGAAGTAATTATTATCATTGCCAGATAGATATATTTGGTAATGTTGGCAATGTAATCCTTGAAGTTTTCCTGAGTGGAAATTGCAAAGTTGTTGGTTCTATCAAATGGAACTTTGCGATAGATACGGAGTGCGTTGATTATCTCTTCTTCCGCCTGATCTAAAAGTTCGTTGTTACGCGCCTGCGCTACAAGAAATAGCGCCTCTTCCCATGGATGAATCTTATAAAAAGTAGAAAGCGGGATAGTTACCTGATTGTTTTCGTCATCGTTATCGAAATTTGATTCCCGTTGTTCAAATATACCAACTACTTCAAACCGATTGCCGTTTACTCTTATGATCTTACCAATCGGCTGCTCTGTTTCGAATAATGTTTCTGCTAAATCATAACCTATTACACAGACCATTGAGCGGCTTTGTTCATCAAGTGCTGTTAGGAATCGTCCTGTCATCATAGCGAGGTTGTTGACTTTAAGATAATCAGGCCAGGTTCCAACTACATTCGGGCGACTGCTCTTGCGATTTTTATATTTTACTTCGTTGCCACCTGATTTGAAATAGTAGTTTTGTGGTGAAACACCGCTAACAGACGGACAATTTTCCTGAATAGCCCTGGCTTCTCCAACAGTAATTGGCGGACGATTGCGGTCTTCTTTGCTAAGTTTTCTTCGATCAACGTCGAAAGCATAACGAGTAATATATATAGAATTGGAACCGAGAGCGTCAATTTCGTTATTCATTGCACCGTCAAGGCCATTGATAATAGAAGCCAGCGAAATTACTGATGTTACCCCAATCATAACTCCCAGAATAGTCAAGCCGGCTCGCATTTTGTTAGCCACCAGTGACGATAGCGCCATAAGTATCGCATCTTTGATTTCAATCGACGTTAAAACCATACATCAGCCTTATTCATAGCTTAGAGCCTTAATTGGATCAAGACGAGCCGCCTTCATCGCAGGGTAAATGCCGAATATCAAACCTGTGCCAGTTGAAATTGACAGCCCAGCGACTATAGCTACCATTGATGGTGATATCTCCATATCGAGCATTCCCACCAATGCTTTTGCGATTATGTAGCCCAGCACAATTCCAAGTATACCTCCCGACATCGTTGTAAGCAGCGCCTCATAGAGAAACTGAAGGAGAATATGCTTACGTTTGGCTCCGATAGATTTGCGTATGCCGATTTCTCGAGTACGTTCTGAAACTGATACCATCATAATATTCATTACGACAATTCCACCAACGACCAATGAGATTGATGAGATACCAATCAGCCCCATTCTGAAAATTCGTGTTACAGAATTTACAAGTTTCAGTACGTCCTCGGCCGTTATAATAGCAAAGTCATCCGGTTTATCATAAGGCACATGTCGCTTGGACCGCATGATGAGCCGCACTTGATCCTGTGCTTCAGCAAGGCGAGCGACAGAAACCGCCTTGATAGTTATATTCATATTGTCCCTTGGCTCACCAAACTGCTTGATATAGGTAGAGAAGGGAATCATAATAAAGTTATCCCTATTTTCCCCGAAGCTTGATCCCATTTCTTTAGCGACGCCGATGACAGTGTATTTGGCGCCGTCAATTCTGATATCCCTGCCCACAGGGTCCAGACCCTGAAAAAGTTCCTCATGCAGAGTGTGGCCTATAAAGGCTACCTGACGTTTGTATAAGTCATCTTCATGGGAATGAAAACGTCCCTGAGAAACTTCAATATCAACAATGCCTATAAAGCTCGAGGTCGAACCACCAATACGTACTCGTCGCAGTGCCTGCGAACCATACTTAACCTTAGCGCGACCAAAAACACGGGGACATACTTTTTCACACAAATCACAACCGTCTTTGATATATTCAACAGCGTCAAGCTCAATTGGCTTTCTTTTGAGAGCATCAAGATATTCTTCCTCAGATGTAATCATTCCCCATTTTTTTACTATAAATGTAGTTGGCCCCATCCGTTCAATCTGGGCTTGTATGCCGCCCATCATACCCTCAAGAGCAGAAATGATTGTCATCACAGAGGTAACGCCAATAATTACGCCAAGCAGTGTCAGGATAGAACGAAGTTTATTGGCCCACAGTGCACCAACTGACAACTTGACCAACGCAAGCGCAATCATACCTGAGAAGTCCTGCGCTGATTTTCGGGGATTACTTTGTCACTATCAATCGTACCATCAAGAATAGACAATACTCTTTGAGCTTGATTAGCGATAGACAATTCATGAGTGACAATAATAATAGTATTCCCCTGATTATGGAGTTGAATGAAAAGATTCATAATATCGACAGAAGTTTTACTATCGAGATTCCCTGTCGGTTCATCTGCCAACAAGATGGATGGATTATTAACCAATGCTCGAGCGATGGCAACCCTTTGCCGCTGGCCACCGGACAACTCGCTTGGTTTGTGCATCATACGTTCGGACAGTTCAACTTTGCTCAGAGCCAGCTCAGCCATTTCACGTCTCTTATTGGAAGGTGAACCATTGTATATCAATGGGAGTTCAACATTGTGCAATGATGTAGCCCGCGGCAGCAGGTTGAATGTTTGAAATACAAAGCCGATTTCCCGATTTCGGATATTGGCAAGTTCATCATCTTTCATTTTGCTGACTTCGCGCTCATTGAGAAAGTACTGCCCCTGACTGGGGGTGTCAAGACAGCCAATCAGATTCATAAGAGTGGATTTGCCTGATCCTGAAGGTCCCATTATAGCTACGTATTCACCTTGCTCAATATCTATTGATACTTCGCGAAGAGCGTGGACTTTTTCGGAACCCATCTCATAGGTCTTCCATAAGTTGCTGGTTCGTATTAGTGCCACTGTTATTTGCTTTCTCTTTTGTGCTTTGTAATCTCTTCTACCTTGTCGCCTTCCTTGATAGACCGAAGGACTCTGTACGAGCCAGAAACGACTTTTTCTTCGGGCTGTAAACCGGATACAATTTCAATATATTTCTGGTCGGAAATTCCGGTTTCAATACGTACAAATTTAACTGCACCATCATGGATTACAAACGTTCCCTTAACATCCTCGCGTTTTCCCCCCTCTTCTTTTATAGCGATCGATGAATCGTCTTTTTCGGATTGAGCGGCTTGCACACCGCTTGGCTCAGTTTTGTCCTCATCCTCTGATTTTGCGCTATGTGCTCTTTCAAGTGAATCGAGATTAAGAGAACGCATCACAACCGCGCTGTATGGGATACTAAGAACATTGTCATGACTGTTTGTTGTAATATCCACGGTCGCCGACATACCGGGGCGAATTCGCTCCTCTTGTTCCTTAAAAATAACTTTAACTCGGAAATTTGTTGACTGCTCCTGTCCGCTTGACGCAAAAACAGCTGTGTTACCAATATCAACTACCTTGCCCATAAAAGTTGTGTCAGGAAAAGCATCTACCTCGATATTAACTTTCTGGCCGAGGTCAACTTTGGAAACTTCGGTTTCATCTACATCTACCTGAACTTCAAATACATCTAAATTAGAGATAGTCATAAGAGTTCTACCCTGCGAAAATGCCGACTGGGCTGCCGCAATTTCTCCAACTTCACAATCAAGGAATGTAATAGTTCCAGGTATTGGAGCTACTACCTTGGCTTTACTGAGGTTATCCAAAGTCTTTTCGTAACGGGATTGCGCTTGTTGCGACTGAGCGCTGGTGGCTTCGTATGATGCTTTGGCATTTAGATAACTATATTTGGCATTTTTGAAGATGGTCTCTGAAGTCAATCCATTCTTGAACAATTTCTGCTGACGTTCAAATTCATCCTTAGCTTGTTCTAAAGATGACTCAGCGCCCTCAAGTCTGGCTGTTATTTCGTTAACCGCATAGCGCGCCTGATCAGCATCGGATTGTAGTTGTACTGTGTCGAGTACAACTAACAGATCACCTGTTCCTACATAATCACCTTCCTGAACATACAATTCAATAATCTCGCCATTGATTTCAGATGTAATGTCAACTTTGGTTTGAGGCTGGATTCGTCCGGAAGCCGAAACTGTTTCTACCAAATCGCGAAGTTTCGCTTTATCAGATTTAACTTCTGTTACTTTGCTTGTGTTCATGGTCAAATTGGCAACTACAATTGCAACGACAACAACGATACCACCAATTATGAGCAATAGTTTTTTCTTTTTCTTCATTTCGTTTATCCCTTGAATTTACAATAGTAAGATTATCTACATTTTTCCCATTGCGTTCTCGAGTTTCGCTATAGCCAGATTCAAATCAAAATCTGCCTGTATCAATGATACCTGAGCTTGCTTCAGCGATACCTGAGCATCAAGTAAATCAAGTATCGTGGCTGCGCCGAGATTGTATTTCTCCTGTGTTATTTTGAGATCCTGGTTGGCGGCATCGACATTTTCCTTAGATACTTTCTTCTTTTCTTTAAGACGCTCAATATCAAAGTATGCTGTTTTAATTTTCTGACAGGCGAAATTGCGCTCATCCGACAGACCCGCTCTCGCATTATTGAGATTAACTTTTGCTTGTGTCAGATTATATTCGCGTTGGAAGCCGTCAAAAATCGGCAAGCTAATGTTAAAACCAATAGTGGCACTGCGGCTTGAAGAATTGTAAGTGAGTGTATCACCCTGAGTGCCATCGGAAAAACTCAGCGAGGCAGATGCTGACAGTGTCGGTAGATACGACGCCTTGCGTGACCGAAGCGCATAGCGGGCAGCATCAACAGATTCCTGCGCAGACAGCAAGCTCGGCTTACGCTTTAAGCCGTAAGACATTGCCTGCTTCAGAGTTCCGCTATACTCGCGCACTTTATATTCAGTAGAAAACTCATAATCACTATTAGGGTTAAGGCCAACCGTATATGCCAGATTTGCCCTGCCACTCGTCACATTATTCTCGGCTGTCAGCAGTGCTAATCGGTCATTACCAAATTGTACCTTCTGTTTTAGAACGTCAGATAATGATGCCGATCCGAGTTCATATTTGGAATTAATAAGTTTTAGCTGCTCTTTACTTCGTTTTACCGCCTGCTCTTGCACATTGACATTTTCAACCGCCGCCAAATAGTAATAGTAAGACACTTTTACTGCTTTGATAAGATCCTGCTCGGAACCTATAACATCAAGATGCGCCTTTGCCTTGTCAGCCTTTGCTCCAGCCAGATTAAACCAATTGGAGAGGTTGAATACTGACATTCCGGCTGAGAATCTAAGAGATTTGTTAGTGAGGTTTTGGTCAGGAATTTGTATCTCTCTTATGCCGACATCTGTTATTACAGGACTTGCAATTGGCAAATAAGATGTACTGCTATCCTCTGGATCGTATACAGCGATACTATCCTTCACATATTCATACTCACTATAGAATTCGTCAGATTTGATATCACGTCGATATGTCTTCGAATAGCCATACGATGCATCAATACGTGGCAGGAAAGCTCCCAGAGCGGCGCGTTTAGTGGCTCCAGCGAGAGTCTCGTGTCCTCTGGCGGCTATAATAGACGCCCGATTTTGAAGCGCCAGTTCAATGCAATCATCGAGTGTCAGTACTTCCGCAGCAGTAACAGAACTTACCACTGACAAGCCCAGAAACAACGTTAGGACGCAGGCAATTACTTTCATCAAAATATTCCTCAATTTATCTTAATAACATTCCAATTCCTGTAGCAAGAACATGTAAAGCAGCTACTCCCCCTACGGATAAGACCGATATAAGGTAGCCTTTGTTGCGTGGAATCTTGTAAAAGATGGATAAACCAATTCCGACCACCACAATCTCCCAAATCTGAAAAATGCTGAACTTGTCCAGCAATATGTACCAAAACGATTGAACTCCCAAATTAGATACTAAAACTGCAGGTGAAAACGACACTTGAAAAGTGTCTTTTGCAAACATAATAGGAAGATGCGCCATTAGCCCAACTGTGTATAAAAATTCGCCAAATAATACAACTGAAAGGACTTTCTTAAACGAAACTTTGAGGCCGAACACAAAGTTGCCCCAGAAAAGCCCTAGTGCTGCAATCAACAGCGGTGTCAGGAGCATGGTCAAAACTCCACCGATAATCGTTTGGTAATACATCATCATTTTCATCTGCTCGGCTGAGAATTGCCCGCCCTCAAAAACTATCTGTACTTGTTTCATATCCATCTGCATGGCAATAATGAAATCAACCGCCAGATAAAAGAAACCAGTCAGCAATACCGCAAGGGCTATGTATGGGACAAGAACTTTCGGATGGTTCTTGAGTTCCTCGAAAAACTCAGATGGACGATAAAAAATCTCGATAAGCCCTCTAAATGACAAACCACTGCGCTCGTCCGTCAAATCAGTTTTATCAACATCTACTTGATCCATCAACTACTCCTTATAGTTTATTTTTAACGAACAATAAGTTCGAAAGTTTCATTTTGAAACACTTCAATACACAAATATAGTAACAAATGAATTTCAACTATTAAGGATACTTTTGTAACTCCAATTATATCCATCCAAAAAAAAGAAGCTATCCTTTTTGAAGATAGCTTCCATCGACAATTATAGCAAGCGCTATGATATAGCAACGCTATGATATAGCAGCGCTATGATATAGCAGCGCTATGATATAGCAGCGCTATGATATAGTAGCGCTATGAAAAATTACTTAAACAAGGCAGGTCCCACTACAAGCGATACAATAGCCATAAGCTTGATAAGAATGTTCATCGAAGGTCCTGATGTATCCTTGAACGGGTCTCCAACCGTATCGCCAACAACTGCCGCCTTGTGGGCATCGGAGCCTTTGCCTCCATGTGCGCCGGCTTCTATCATCTTTTTGGCGTTATCCCATGCACCGCCGGCGTTAGCCATCATCAATGCCAACATCACACCAGACGTAGTTGCCCCTGCCAACATCCCTCCAAGGGCTTCAGCTCCGAGAAGATAACCAACAATGATTGGAGCGAGTATTGCAGTCAACCCCGGAACCACCATCTGCAAAAGAGCGCCGCGAGTGGCTATATCAATACAGGTCTTGGTATCAGGTTTTGCTTTTCCATCCATCAATCCCTTAATTTCACGGAACTGTCGACGGACTTCCTCGACCATCTTCTGGGCAGCTTTGCCGACTGCAGTCATTGTTAAAGAAGCTACAAAGAATGGCAACACTCCACCAAAGAGAAATCCAATCACAACTTTGACATCAAGTATATTGATATTACCGCCCAAATTAACTGCCGCCGAGTATGCAGAGAACAATGCCAATGCCGTAAGAGCCGCAGAGCCGATTGCAAATCCTTTCCCAATAGCGGCGGTAGTATTACCCAGCGAATCAAGGCGATCTGTAATTGTGCGTACTTTCGGACCGAGATTGGACATTTCGGAAATACCACCTGCATTATCGGCGATTGGACCATAAGCATCAACCGACATAGTAACACCGATTGTTCCAAGCATTCCCACGCCGGCTATTCCGATACCATAAAGACCGGCAAAACTGTATCCGGTGTAGATTGCCCCGCAGATAACGATTATCGGCAATATGCAGGATTCCATACCCACAGCCAAGCCGTTGATGATATTTGTAGCAGCGCCTGTTTTGGATGCATTTGCGATTCGACGAACTGGAGCCGCGGCAGTATAGTATTCGGTCAAAAGACCAAGGATTATACCTGCAACATTACCTCCAATGATAGCCCAGAAAACCTTGTGGTCAATTCCCAGATAGTCAATTACAAACCATGCTGCCACTAACATAATCACCGCTCCAACATAAGTAACTAATCGCAATGTTGCGGCGGGATTCATTTTTGAGAAAATCCGAATAGAAAGTACACCCAGTATAGAGGCAAGAGCGCCAAAAGCGACGATCAGCAAGGGTAGTTGCATATAAGCCTCGCGATCCCCGGCTATTGTATTTGATATATTTCCGGGAATACCTGTGATCGTGGCCGCTATAGCGATTGTGGCAATGATAGAGCCAACATAAGATTCAAACAGGTCGGCGCCCATACCGGCAGTGTCACCAACATTATCACCGACATTGTCAGCAATAACAGCAGGGTTACGCGGATCATCCTCAGGAATGCCGGCTTCTACTTTACCTACCAGATCGGCACCTACATCTGCCGCTTTCGTGTAAATGCCACCGCCTATTCTGGCAAAGAGCGCTATTGAAGAGGCTCCCATTGCAAACCCGTTAATGATTTTAGCATCCTCCGGATTGCCGAACAAATAGAATACCACCCCAACACCAATCAATCCAAGTGAAGCCACCGACATACCCATTACGGCTCCACCAGAGAAGGCAATAGATAGAGCAGCTGACTGACCAGAGTCTTTGGCTGCCGCACAGGTGCGAACGTTAGCTCTTGTGGCAGCTTTCATTCCGATAAATCCGGCTAACATTGAGCAGCCAGCTCCACCGAGAAATGCATACGCCGTTGTGCGTGGGTCAACTTTCCAGAAAAGGAGAGCAAATACGACAATGATGAAAATCACAAGTATCATATACTCGCGCTTGAGGAAAATCATTGCACCATCGTGGATAACCTCAGAGATTTCCCTCATTATATCGGAGCCGACAGGCCTGCTTCTGATCCAGACAAACAGACCAAGAGCAAATATAAGCCCGACAGCACCAATAAGAGCAGTTAATAAGCCAGTGTCCATTGATAAAACTTCCTATTATAATTGTATGATTGAGCTTGATTTACACATACAGGGTTCCTATTAAATTGTCAAAATCAGCACAAAATATATTTGCTTATAGAAGCGAGTGCAAGTTTTTAATTATCATTTAATTCTCAAACCTGACAACTCTGTCGGGCGTGCACACATAAAAAGCCCGAGTCTAAATGACTCGGGCTTTTATAGACGCAATTAATTGTCAATCGTTATTAGAAATTAACTATTGCCTGGGTGAAGAACCATGTTCCCATGTTAGTTTCAGTGTACTTATCTTCATATTTCATTTTAGCATATTCATCCGTAGGCATAAAGAAGCAAGCACCAGCAGAAAGGTCCAAACCGGCCACCCTACTTGTGCTGACAATAAAGTCAAATTCATTCCCTACACTATTTGTTTCGTTTCCTTCAAAGTCAGTGTAGTCCTCAATGTAAGAGAACAAGTGGAAATCACCCTTTACACACCAGCCTTCAACAGGACTAATCTTCCCGCGCAACACAATGTCCATCATTCCAAGAGGCTGACTGCCTTTGAAATAGTCCATATAACCGCGATATCCGTGACCAGAGTAGTATAAGTTATCATATGTCTCTATCTCATCAGCGGTTGCAGCATCATCAGCGGTAGTGTAGTCAATTGCCGCGGCGAGTCGCGCTTTTTTGTCACCCTTGAAAGTGTAACCTGCTTCGACGTTAAACATTAAACCAGACAGGTCCCTCTCATCATAGGTTACATCAGTTGAGTTCCAGACAGGCTCTTTACCAAGCTGGTAAACAGAGTTCAGGGCAAAATCAAATTGCTGGTAGTTACGCTGATAGTATAACCCTAAGCTGTATTGAGAAAGGTTGTTGTAGGTCGAAGTGTAGGAAGTGTAGGTAGTATCTACACCATAGGTAGTGGGCTTATAAGCATCATTCTGAATAAAACCAAACAACTCAAGGTTCATTGATTTGAGTTTAGTGGTGAATAGAAACGCATTGTAATCTTCGTTAGCATCAGTACTGTTACGTTCCTGCTTCTTCAGCCAGTAGCCAGAAGCTGTCGCTTTGGAACAATCATACCATAGTTGAACACCATCCCATGCGAGACCGACATTATTCCATCCGCCCACTGCAAAAGCGCGCTGACTACCGAGTTTCACTTCAAAACGACCAGCTTTCAGACCAAGCCCATTATTCCACAGCTCGTTGATCTTAAAGTAAGCCTGGTGCACTTCAGCATTCTTTCCATCGGCGCCGCATGATCCTGAATACCAGTCTCCATACTGGATTTTGCTACCCAACATCCGGCTGTCCTGGATCTGTACAAACGCAGAGGCGTTTTCTTTTGCCGCATTGAGATTAACGCGGGTGCGGAGATAGGTGTACTCCTGAGCATTCTGCTCACCCGTGATGGCTTTGTTGCTGACTTCGTTTCTTGCTCTTACCTGTGCCGAGACATCAAATTCTGTCTCTGCGGCGACAAAGCCGCACAGGAAAAGCATAATCAGCGTTGGTGATAAGAGTTTGACCATCCTTGTCATAATTCACTCCTTTTTGTGATTCTTAGGTTGATGGTTATTGTTATCTCATCTATTAACATTCTTTTATTTTCTAACTCCCTTGTCAAAGTCAATAGCTCCGAACAATTCAAAGGTT
>JAYEIF010000174.1:8189-10861 GCA_034659895.1 Candidatus Zixiibacteriota bacterium | reverse complement strand
TCTGACAAGTACGATGGTCAA
Source organism: Candidatus Zixiibacteriota bacterium (assembly GCA_034659895.1). Classification (GTDB taxonomy): domain Bacteria; phylum Zixibacteria; class MSB-5A5; order GN15; family FEB-12; genus B120-G9. The sequence goes on along the minus strand of JAYEIF010000174.1, from coordinate 10,840 downwards.
ATGGATATGTAGTGTTTGGAGAATAGACTTCTATAAAAAAGCCCGCCAATCAAGGCGGGTTTTTTTAATTCCTTCTCAGGGTGTCCATCCGTAAGAAACTACATAGTGGAATGATATATGATATTATCCAAAGGGGAATGGCACTATTACTTGATATAGATTTATCTGTCTGTTCTATATGCGCAAAAAAGGTAACTGAAAGCGCACACTCATATTATTTTGTCATTTCTGTTGAACCGGAGATCAAATAAAAACCATCCCTCATGGGAGGGATGGTTATTTCACTTAAAATAATAATCAATCATCTCGAGTATGTTATGGGCACGGCGGTGGCTCTGGGCCACTTTGGAATAAATAGGTTACTAAATAGGTCACATCAGACACATTTATTCCACCGCTGGCATTAACATCGCTTTCATCTTCGCATGGAGGTGGTGAGCCACCAGTAAATAGATATGCCACGAGGTATGTCAGGTCTGACATATTGACTGGCGGGCCGGAACCGCTGACGCCATCGACGTTTCCGCGATCAAGACAGCACCCCGAGGTACTCTCAACTCGGATTGTAATGGGTATGTTGGTAACCCCATCATAAGAAACTTCAACCGAAAGAAGATGTCCCGTGCCAGTGTAGGTGAAAAGTTCTCCCTGTCCAAACCTCACAATTTCAGATAATAGTGGTGGAACCACGAGTATTTTTGTAAGCGGAGCAACGAATTCGTCAATGGTATCGTGGTTTGGTAAATCAAAAACGGGAAGAATCGAATCGCCAAATACCAAGTACACTGCCGCTAAGCTATCTGCGTATTCAATAGACACTGTCTGCGCATCCATGTCATGAACAACGACACATGTATCCAGTGCCAGTGACATTTCTGGAGACGGTGGTGAAGAAAGCTTTGGGTAGGGCAAAGCATCACCAATGATAATTCGGTGCATATAGATTAGATCGTTAAGCGTAAGAGTCTGACCGTCGGCATTGATATCGCTTGCGGCAGTCTGAGCTTCAACATCTACTGTGAAAACACTCAACCCATAGATAAAGTAGTTGCCAAAGAGTACATAGTCGGCGATCTCATTTTCGAGGCCGTTGAGATTGATATCACCACGATTGTCTATTGAATCCGCACAAATGAAATCAAATCCCCCATTACAGAAGTCAATAGCCCGCATCGAGAACTTGCCGGGGATAGCTTCCCCAAGGCATTCGTATGGCGCTCCGTAGGTAGTCGGAAACTCACGCTCTTGATTGATAACCACGTACCAGTCATAGCCATAGACCCGATTCGAGATAAACAAACTATCGGCCGTTGGTTCGACTGCTATGGCGTTGTCAGCACAGTCATACCACAGCCATCGGATCTGGGAGTAAATACATTCCCAGGTAACATCATCTTCGGTGGTTTCGAAGGTCAATACAGCCAGTTCTCCCACCGAATCGGCCAGACAAAGCGGAACATGCGACCCATTTTCGGTATCGGCCACGCCCACTATTCGCACTACACCATCAGGACAGTAGCCTTCACCACAGTTGGCGTTGCCGCCGTGCGCCCAGGTGAAATACTCCCATTCACAGTCAGCCATCAGTTGTCCTGCCTGAACGGACTGGAATGTCGCCGCCTGGGCATCATACTCGATAAGGAAATCAAAACTACCAAAACTCACATACTCAGTACCAGACGGCAAAGTCTTTAGGGTGATACTGATATCAACCATCTCACCATATCCGATGCTGTGTGTCTTTTCTATTTGCACTGCATTACGGGCCACGAGGGGTGTATCGACCACCGTCATTTTCAGTCCACCGTGGTAGAAATCAATCGCTCTGACGCGAACGGAGTCATCGAGAGCTGGATCAAGACAACTGTCCGGCGCACCGGTATAATTGAGAAACGGCAGATTGGCGGTGATGTCAGTTCCGTCATATTTGAAGACATGTTGAGACACCAGAATGGTGTCTTCGCCACCAATAAAACTAACGACATTATCGCAGCAGTCTGACCAGAAGAACCGGATCGGATAAAATGTATCAAGCTCCCCGTTAGTCCTAAAGAGCATTGCGCCCAGTTCGAGAGGAGCATCAATTGGGCATGTCGATTCGCCCGGCTTATCCCACAGTATTATATGCAGCAACCAATCGGGGCAATGATCTCCCTCGCAATCATAAACAGTCTCGCTCCATTCAAAGTAACCCCAATTACACGCCATAGCCAAGTCTCTGAATGTACTGCCTGTGTATTGTTGCATCTGGTCCGGAGAACCTATACCGATAGTCAGTTCGAGACGGCTGATCTCCCGCCCCGGTTCCAAATACTCTAGTATTACAGGAATTTCCACCGTTGGACCCAGTGGATAGTTCAGCGACGTATCAATCCTGAATACCGCCACCGGTGATTGCGCCGAGGCAGTCACCCCGCACACCAATAACACAACCGCAACGGCCAGGATGGATATTGTTCTTGATACGAAATCACATCGTATTGACATAATCTCTCCTTTCAACAGGTTATCGATTCAAAATGTCAACAGCGATAGCTAAGAATCTATAGGCAGACTTTATTGCCTTCTTTAAAAGTTAATTACGCAAGTAACATATTTATTATAGCACAGAGGATGAACTATGTCAATAGAAATTATTAAACCCATCTTGC
>JAYEIF010000174.1:0-8089 GCA_034659895.1 Candidatus Zixiibacteriota bacterium | reverse complement strand
AACAGCGATAGCTAAGAATCTATAGGCAGACTTTATTGCCTTCTTTAAAAGTTAATTACGCAAGTAACATATTTATTATAGCACAGAGGATGAACTATGTCAATAGAAATTATTAAACCCATCTTGCATTGAGCCCTGCATTGGTATAAATTGAAACTGCTTTGGAAATAAGTCCTCCGTGGCAGATTTGTTTTCAATGTCTTCAATCCTGCCATTTTTCCCAAAAGGCGACAGAGTAGTGTCCTCACTTCTGGCTTATTTTGGAGTTGTGGTAGCTTTTTTTCAAAAATTAATTGATGTCAGCCACGATTTTTTGTATCTCAATATAGAATAATTGAATGATAGGCATCTATGGTAACAGGTAACCACAATGGATTTACTTGATGCAAAAATCTTGATTACCGGCGCATCTGGAACGCTGGGGAAACAACTTATATACGAACTGGATCGCAGAGGGATAAAACCAATAGCACAGGTTCGTAAGACATCTGATACTGCGTATATTGATTCGTTTGGTCTGGAGAAGCGAGTTGCTGATTTGTGTATTTCGGATCAAATCCCCGGATTGGTAGAAGATATCGATGTTATTATCCATACAGCAGCGTGGGTGAATTTCCGCCAGGACCGTTCCAATGAGTTCACCAAAATCAACACTATTGCGGCGAACCAACTTTTTCATGCGGCACAGAAAGCCGGAGTCAAGCGATTCATTCACATTTCAACAATTGCCGCAATCGCCGCTCTGAAGCGAAAATCAGACTTAATGAACGGAAGAGTGGGCGCACCGCACAAAGTTACAGAAAAGAATGAGTTTAATCTTGGGCACCTTCGCGTTCCATATATTCAATCTAAGCACGCCGCAGAGGTTGAGCTTGGAAAGCTGGCTGACAATGGTGAGACCGATTTGGTGATTGTTAACCCGTCGATAATTGTTGCTCCATCCCGCACTGGTGATGATCGTGGGAAAACTATTAAAGCTTTCAGTCGGTGGTTTATGCCTGATTTCCCTAACCGTGTGAATCTGGTTGATATACGTGATGTTGCGCCGGCTGTTATCAGCGCAGTTGAGAAAGGTCGGTCTGGAGAACGCTATATCCTTGCCGGAGATAATATCACAATTAGCGAACTAACACTGGCCGTCTCGTCAATTTTAGGGAAAATGCCGCATCTCGTCAGGCTTCCTGCGTGGCTTCTGAATCTCACCGCTCGCTTCTCAGTAACGCTTGGTAAGTTCAATCGACGAAAGGTCTCGTTCTATCCCGATCTTGTGAAATTGCTGAAGTATGATTGGTCTTATTCGTCAATGAAGGCACGTCGTGAACTCGGTTTTTCCAGTCGTTCACTTGTAGTTACACTTAATGATTTGCTCAATAATTCATTTAACGGGACATATATGAAGCCAAAACAGTAACTTCTCTGAAATGTCAATTACGCAGATAGTAAAATTTTCATTTATCAAAGCATACAAAAAAAGCCAGGATAGAACCTGGCATTAGTAATAATTGTGTGTGGAGATGATTATTTCTCTATGTACTTGGATAGGATGTTGGACATTCGTGAAGTCATTTTCTTGTTTGGGAGTACCTCGGTTGCACCAGCGGTTTTAGCTGCTTTCATTTGATCTTTCAGCACATTGGGCGAATAACAAACGATAGGTATTTCTTTTGTAGCAGTATAAGAACGCAATTTGTTAATTAGTGATGGCGCTTCGATACCATTGAGATTAAGATCAATGATTATCAGGTTAGGTTTCAACTCATGAGCCTTTGAGAAAATCTCGTCTGACCTGACAGCCTTAATCCCCTCAGTTTCCCAATTATCAAGACAAGTCATAATCTTTGACGTAAAGATCATGTTATTTGCTGCGATAATTACTTTCTTGCTCATATACCTCTAATCCAACACTTATCAATCTCTTTGCCTTAAGATATTAGGCTCCTAATCATACTCAGTATAATATACTCAAAAAAACGTGAAAAGCAAATATTAACATTGAAAAAACCGACAAAAATTGTTGCTTTTATGTAAGCTGTTGTTAGGGTGGTTGTTGCAAATCACTCTCGCGAGGGCTATTTGTTTATACAAATTGAGAAAGAATATACAATCCTCATGCTTTTTTGTTGATTGGAGGTGATCATTGGCAGTTTCTTAACCATGGATAAAGTAGAACTTTGATAGTGAGGAAAATATACCTGTGTCTCTGTCATTATGGCTGGCAAGGGCGACACAATACTCGCTTGCAATTTTAGTTGTAGATTGAAGGGATAATTTGTCTTGATAACCAAAGTTTATCGCATTCTTTCGATTATAGTTACCAGTGCAGCATTTTTCACGTTTGTTTTTATATTTGTTGGTTCAAGTGATATCAGTGCTAGTGAAAAAAGTCAAAAGTCCGGTGAAAAATCAGCAAAGAAGTTAATTTGTGTTACTTTCAACGGACTTCCGGCAGTAGATTCCTTTGACAAGAAGAATCCCGAGTTAATTATGAAGTCCATTCTTGATACTCTCAATGCGCACAAGGTTCGTTCTGCCGGCTTCGTGGTTGGACGCAGTATTGATCAGGTTTATGATATCTTTGGCGAATGGCTTAATACCGGACATCGACTTGGAAATATGACTTTTACGCATTCCGATTTTCACGAGATGGGTATCGAGCAGTTCATCAAAGACATAAAGGCTGGCTCTGAGGCATTGGAGGTAATGCTGTCGGGATTTGGACAAAAGCCGAGATTTTTCCGATATCCTTTCCTTCACTATGGAAAAGACGTTAATTCTCGACGGCAGGTATCATTGTATCTTGAGGCTCACAATATCAAAGTAGTTCATTCTACTGTGGTCGTGGAGGACTATCTTTACAATCTCAGTCTGCAGAAATTGGGTTCTTCTTCGGATTCCGCCGATGTTGACCAATTGCTAAATGAGTATGTCAACCATGTGCTTAATCAGATTGAGATAGCCGAGACGACGTCAAAAAGGCTTCTTGGGCGTAAATGCTGTCAAATACTACAACTCAGGGCAAACCGTCTGAACGCTCTGTTTTTGGGGGAGATGCTGACTGCTATTGGTGATGCGGGTTATACATTTGTAACTATTGACCGCGCTCTTAAAGACCGTGTGTATACAACACCTCAAGCCTACTACGGTTCGCGTGGTATTGGATACCTTGACATGATTGATAAATCCGACCCCAACCGTCTCCCAGCGCGATAAGATGAACGTCAATCCGCCAAGGCGGACTGCCCTGTTACTGGATACCAGCGTTCGCTTGTATGACAAATTCATTAGGGCTTAGGTATAAAGAACACTTTTTCAACACCCTGCTTAATGATAATATACTCGTCTTCCCTTTGTCCAGTTTTTGTACATAATCTTCCAGTCATAGGTAGGTTTGCATTGCCGGCTGTTAATTAACAGAGCGTATGGCCGATGAATCGGAATAGGGAGAGTATTGCTTGAATCAGGAGAAATCATGGTTATCAAAAAGGAACTTAAAGATGCCGTTTTTAATGAGCTTCAAAAATACGAGCCTCTGATGGACCTTGCCAAAGTACGAAAAGAGCTTCTTGACTGGCTACAACAGTTACCTTTTCCGGGAAATCCTGATACTGAATCGTGGGAAGATAATATTAGAGAATTTCCCGCTCAACCCGAGGATGAGCAACTTGAATCCGGGATTCGGGTTCGATTGAGCCTTCCGCTTCTTACAAAAGAGAACCGGTATCTTCTATCCATAATGGAATCCCTGACACCATCCAGCAGAAATGTTTATATTGTCACTGTTCATGTCAATTGGAAAGATGATGAATGGCAGTTACAAAAGAATGTTGAAGAAAGCTATACCGGGCATTTCAATGATACCCCGAAAGCCAGACACGCTATATGGGCGCAAAATTTCAAACAGGATGGACTTGGGGATGCCCTTACAAATTGTGCTCTCGCTATTTTGGGGCATGAGCTTATCAAACAACCGCAGTCAGACGCTTCAGACAAAGCTATGCTAAATCCTTTACCGACCAAGGTAAGTTTCCCCAAATCTGAAGATGATTGAATAACGATTTTCGACAATTGCGCAAGTTGTTCAATCAGAAATTTCCGTTCTTATGCGAACGCTTTGCGAAAAAACTCAACTGTCTTTTGCAAGCCTTCCTCGAAACTGACAGTTGGCTTATAGCCGAAACCTTCCAGTTTGTCGATAGATGCGTAGGAGTGCTTAATGTCGCCGGGACGGGGGTCAGCATAGTCAGCTTTTATTTCGGTTCCGATAATAGCCCGTAGTTGATCGAGCAGATCATTTAGCGTAAACCGATCACCACAAGCGACATTGAACTGATCACCACACAGGCGGTCGTCGGTAGCGGCAAGGATATTCGCCTTGACGCAATTGTCAATGTATGTGAAATCCCGTGACTGCTCACCATCGCCATAGACTACCGGTGAACGGTTTTCCAACAATGCTTCAATGAATTTCGGAATCACCGCCGAATATTGACTGCTCGGATCCTGTTTGGGACCAAAGATATTGAAGTAGCGCAGAGCAACTGTCGGAAACTGGTATAGACCCCAGTAAACTTTCAGATAATACTCACAGGTCAACTTCGTGATGGCATACGGGGAGAGCGGGCTGGGTTGCAATCCCTCATGTTTGGGCAGTTCCTCTGACTCGCCATAGATTGATGACGATGACGCCATTACGAGTTTTTTCACTCCGGCGTTCTTTGCGGCCTCAAGAACATTGAGCGTGCCGTTTATATTCACCTCGTTTGAGGTCAGCGGATTTTCGACCGACCGCGGCACCGACGGCAAAGCCGCTTGATGCAAAACATAGTCAACACTGTCCACAGCTTTCAGCACTGTCCAGTAGTCGCGGATATCGCCTTCAATAACCTCAACCTTATTTTCCATTTCCTCAAGGTTTTCCTTCCGACCTGAAGAGAAGTTATCCAGTATCCGTACCTTGTCGCCGTTGGATATGAGAGCTTCAGCAATGTTGGACCCAATGAAACCGGCTCCGCCGGTAATAAGAAATCGCATATCAATACAGTCCTTGTAATTCAGGTTTATTATTTATAATGTCGGACATTGAAAGCGCCGATATTAACATTCTATATGTTATCGGACAAATCATTTTTTATATTCAGCTCAATACTAAAGGTTGCAAACCGCCGTGTCCAGTTGTTCTTTGACAATTTAGCGGGATCAATAAAATGTCAGATTGTCCTGCGCTTGGGAATATAAAGCAACGAATCAATTCCCCATATATAATTTTTTTTGCTTTTTTTTGATTTTTTGTTGCTTTTTGCTTGAGTCGCTGTTAATTTTTCCGACAAATTGAGTAATAAAGCGCTTGTAATAGTCTCTGCGCTATAGGGAATGAACCCTATACTGCAGAAAATAACAGGAGCGTGAGAGGTGTTAAAAATAGCTGTTGGGCAGAAAAACCTGTGTCGGTTATATTTTTAGTTTTTTCTTCTTGACAGCCTTTGTGACAATTTTTATGTTGCGTGCCAGTTTTGAATATATTTTATGTTCTAAATAGATTGTGTAATATGGGTTTAGAAATTATCCTTATGAGACGATAACAAGTATAAGGAAATATGATGAATATAAAACTCATGGATATTACGAGAAACAAAAGGAAAGAAGGAGGTAGTTGAGACAGTATTAAGGGAGGCGTTGTCCCTGAGATTTTCTAATGACGCTTTCGGATGTCAACTTCGCATAATTATGACAGCTATGGAAGCAAATGAAACAAGAAATGGAAAACCATTATTCTAACCAGTTTAAATAAGGAGAGTTTAAGCATGATGCGAAACTCAAAACTCCTGCTGATGCTGACACTGATGATCGGCATCATTGGATTAAGTTTTGTCGGTTGTGGTGATGAGACAACCGTCGAAGACAATGACATTGCCGACCATGTAATTGGCTCAATTGAGGGCATTGTCTATGAAAACAGTGGAGCATGCGCCGGTGGCGCTATGGGCTCCAATGTCTGGGTCTATTGGATGAGCGATGAAACCCGTGACAGTGTTGTCACTGATGAGATGGGCTATTTCCTCATTCCGGAACCACTTGACCCCGGTAACTATAATTTGACCTTAAAATATGTGGACACTACGGGCACAAGCACGGATTATGCAATTACCACATATAAAGTGCATATTCCAAACCTTAATGAAGTCAAGGCTGATATTGATGATGTTCCGACAGGTGATTATCATTACCGTTACACCACAGGTGAAGACGGGGATGATGTCCACCTATATGAAAAAGCCGCTACCGTTACAGGTGGGCTTCATGCGGCGATAGAGGTTGATACACCGGGAGCAATAGAGAAGGATGACCAAAACGGACAAGCCTTGGCTCCGACATCTCCTATTGCAAATGTAGATGTTCTTCTTATTTATACGGATGCAACGTTACAGTTTGAACCGCTGGCTTACAGCACTGTTACTGATGATGAAGGTGTTTATACCTTTACCGATTTACCGGTGTATGATAATGACGTTGATCTAGTTGTTCCGGCGTTTGCTTATGGCGATTCATCGTATGCTGAGTTTGATACTACAATCACGATGAATGGTGCCAGCACTGTAACTGTGCCGGATATTTATAATGAGGTTGATTGTAACAGCGTGCCAACTATTGTTGATAGGAATTTCCACTCTGATATCCCGTTCGACTATGACGCCAGTTTGGTCATAACTTTCTCTGAACCAATGAATACTGAGACATTTGTTTACAATCTTTCCTACGGTGGAGTGGTTCAGGAAGAACATAGTTGGAGCGCTGATGGCACAGTATTGACAATCGATCCTGATACTACGCTCCGTGTAGGTTTAGAACATACTCTTACTATTACAAATGCTGAATCAGTATCGGGATGTCAGTTACATTCCGATCAATTGGAGATGACATTTACAACAATGTCCGGCATCAGCTTGGTTTCAACCAATGTCCTGATAGCAATGGAAACATCCGTATCAGACTTCCCGACCACCGACCCGATTACTCTTACTTTCGATATGCCCCCTGTCATCGATCCGCTAATGGGATCTATTGTGGAGCTGAGAGACATCACGGATGGTGCGGATTACCCGATTGGCATTGACAGCTCAATATCAGGCAATGTCCTGACTATTGATCCGGATGGTGATCTTGAGCTTGATCATGATTATCAGGTTAACTACAAAGTATTCTCAAGTATTTATCGCGACTTTACAGATGGTACCATTGAGTTTAGCACCGAGCCGGATTCTATCGTTCCGGATATTGTCACCGGTTTTGCGCTTTTGGATGATAATGTTGACTGGGACGATACTCACATCCAATTACGCTGGAATAATGATCCCACTGAAAGAGCTGATTATTATGTCGTTTACGCCTATGACAACAATCCGATTAACCCTAATACTGATTTCATAAGAGTTGGTTCATTCAATACTCAAGATTACAATGAATATCAGGAAAATACCATAACTCTCCCAGTTCAGTTTGACCGTTACGATGATGACGCTATTCAGACTCCGTTCAGCGATAGCACTCATGTCTGGTTTATAGTCCGTGCTGGAAATGCCGCTGGTCTGGGTCCGCAATCAGATTCGATTATGGTTGTCGACAATACACCTCCTAGTTCAATAGACTTCTTCCAGCTCTCAGGCAGTGCTGACAATACCGATGGTACTACCGATTCTACGGTTGTTATTTCTCTGGAGCAGCCGTTGGAGTATATGGAGCGTGAAAACAATCCTGTTTGGGACTTTGTTGAAGCAGGCGGTGATCCGGGTTATGTTCTTCCTGAAGCAAACGGTCACTGGACGTGGGCTAATGACAGCCGCTCTGATGACTCTGCATACTTCATAGTTCCGGCTGGCGACTGCACCGCTGGCGACTCGCTGTGTCTGACCTTCTCCGATAATTCCGGAAACGACACTACTGTTTGCATTCGGATTCAGCCATATGTTGATATTACCTCACCCACTGCAGATTCAACTAATGTTGAGGCTCCAAGCTACCCGGTAGAATGGACCACAACCGATGATGTCCCAGGCGCTGAGATATCTCAGTTTGACCCGTTGTTGTATTATGG
>JAYEIF010000173.1:0-10874 GCA_034659895.1 Candidatus Zixiibacteriota bacterium | reverse complement strand
TTGTGTTCCCAAACTTCAAAGAAGAAAAAACAAAAAGCAATCTTGACGGTAAGAAATTCGTTATCACCGGCACTCTGTCGCAATCAAGGGAATATTTCAAGAAACTCATTGAGAATTATGGTGGAAAAGTAATTACTTCAGTATCATCAAAGACAGATTTCCTTCTATGCGGTTCTGATGCTGGTTCCAAGTTGGATAAAGCCAGCAAATTGGGAGTAGAGATCATTGATGAAGACCATTTGCAGCAGTTACTTGAGAGCTAAAGAAGGGCTTGTTGAATAATTAGTTATTATGTACCATAATCTCCCCGCCTTTGGCGGGCGCGTAGCGGGCGGCCTTGTGTCGCCCGTTTCTATACACACAGCGGAGACAAGCCCCGCTGCTACGCGAGCTGAAAGTGCGCCGTGGCGTGTAGAATGTTTATCAAGTGCAAGCCTTTTAAGCTATTTACAACAAAACCCTTTCACTTGAAACAATACAAAACATGCTTATCTATTTATGAACAAAGAACTTACCCGCCTGTCGAGCGGACAGGTACTTTATTCAGCAGACCCTAAAGAAGTTTCGATAATGTTAAAAAAAACCTCCGGTATCACCGGAGGTTTTTCAATTACAATTATCTATTCCAATAAATTTACAAAATGAAGTCGACTTTATAAGTTACCCAGCATTTGATAGGCCGATTATTCTGAATTCCTGGCTTATATTTATAATCGTAAGCAGCCTTAACCGCCGCTTCATCAAGTGAGGTTGTTCCTGAGGATTTTCCTACAATAGCCTTTAGTACATTCCCACTCTCATCTACTAACGCCTTGACCCAGACGGCACCAGTAATACCGGCCTTTTCTGCCAGACGCGGATATTTAGGAGTTACCTCGCGTATCATTTCTGGGTAGATTTCAACTTTTATAAACTCGTCTGGTGCCGGAAGATATTCATCATCTCCAATATCAACAACAATATCATTAGCCGATTCATTGGTAGATGAAATATCTGGCGCAACAATTTCGGCTAATTCTTCACGGGTAGCGATAACTACATCTTCATCTAATACCTCATCATCAGCAACGGGTGTGGGAATACCTACTTTAGGAGCTGCAACGTTTGGCTGAGCTACTTCAATTTGTGGTTTAGCTTTACTGATACTCGGTGGAGGTCCAAGGTCAGCAACGGTTTTAACAACGACAACCGGAGCATCAGCGTAATCCTCTTCACCTATGATTGAAATTACCCATGCAACCAGCAGAATAAACAAAATGAATGACAAGGTAATCAGTGTACCCATTAAAAAATTCAACTGATACTTAGATTTTAGCTCAAAAGCGCCATAAGGTGAATACAGCGCTGTTTTGGTACTACTCATGCCTATTCACCTCCTTCCGACGATAATGCTGCTACAGCAGCATCTACAATTTTATCGTCTCGCTGGTTCCAATCACCAATAGCATAGCGGTATGAGAACTTCTCATCTTTTGTAAGCTCTTTAACTTTTTTGTGAAGCTGTTCAGCAGTGTATTTGTTCCACGAACGCTCTATAAGGTCTATCTCATCAAGAATATCAACCATGTCAGCATAGGTGGCTCTTTTATGAATCAGAACGAGCGTATTGAGATTGCTGTTTCCACGATTCTGTTGTAAAAGAAGATTACGCAGTGTATCCGGATTAAGCTTATAAGTAGCCGTGTCTGTCATATTTGGATCGGGCGGAAGCAACACAGGGAGATTTTCCGGAGTTGGGGTTTTGAGATTCCACCAGAATCGACTTTCCTGATCAACTCGTATAGTCAACAGATTGGATTCCTTTACCTCGATCTCTTCCTTCTGTTCTTCCGGTGGAAGATTAATCTCCATCGCCTGCGGCATGGAAAACACTGTCGATACCATATAGAAAATCAATAACAGGAAAGCAATATCGACCATAGGCGTCATATCAATGCGAATGGAAATTCGGCGTTTCTCTTTTCTAAGACCTTTCTTTCCGCCTTTTTTTCCGCGTTCTACTACATCACCGGCCATGGAATATTTTCACTCTCCTCTCAGATCGTAAGTCAGTCCTATTAATTATACATATACGGAGTCGCAATGGTTTAACCCTCCGACGCCGTTGTTTCCTGGTCTGTAATGATGAGAAATCGCTCGAGGTGATTTTCCTGCATCGATGACATCACATCATCCATAACACCAAAACTAGCCCGCCTGTCCGCTTTTATTACTATCAACGCCCTAAGATTCTTTGAACGAGCCCGGTTAATCTCGGACGAGACACCGTATTTATCACAGGTGCGAACATACCGCGCAGTCGTTTCGACCATTTGTCCTTCTATCTCAATTTCTGCAATTTGTACATAGTCAACGTAAATCGAATCATATTGAGTTACTGTAATATTGATAATGTCCTTATTTGGCAATTCAATCTGTGAATGTGACATAGGCAATTCAACTGCACGTGCTTCCGGCGGCTTGAAGGTGGTAGTCACCATATAGAAAATAAGCAACAGGAAGGCTATATCCACCATTGGTGTCATATCGATTCGGATTGATACTCGCCGTTTCTTTCCGGACATAGCTTAGATTCCCTCTTTCGATTTCAGTATTTGCATAACTTCGAAAGTAGCTTCATCAGTCGAGTAATTGAAAGCATCAACCTTGTTGACAAAAAAGTTATAAAAGAAAATACCAAAAATACCTGACAGCAGACCACCTGCTGTATTAACCAGCGCCTCGGAAATTCCAGTAGCTAATGCCGTTGCGTCAATAACGCCACCCTCGACATTACCAGTTGCCGCAAAGGCACGAATCATACCGATTGTCGTTCCAAGTAGACCAATCATGGTAGCAATAGAGGCAATTGTTGAAAGAGCGATAAGATTTCTCTCCAACAATGGTCCTTCCAATGCATTCGCTTCTTCAATAGCAGTTTGTGTTAAAGCAATTTTCTTCTCGGGATTGTACTCGGAACTGTCTTTGATTTCACGGTAGCGATCGACACCTGCTCTCAGAACATTCGCAGTTGTTCCGCGCTGCTTGTCACAGGCAGCCAGAGCGCCGTCAAAATCATCTTTTTGAATCAAAGTTACCAGTTTCTTAAAAAAGATTTGAACAGAGCTCTTGCCTTTAGCGCCTCGATACAATGACAGATATCGTTCAATAACAAACACCATCAACATAACGAAAACCATAATCAATAAAACCACTAATGGACCACCCTGATAGATCGAGTGAACAATAGAGTTACTTGATGTTCTGAACACACCGTACCACAAACCAAAGCCAATAGCAAATGCCACGATTGCATTAAGTGTCACAAAAATCGTCTGTTTAACCACTTGATAAATCCTCCTATTAGTATTTATTAGTATTTAAGTTTCTTCATCTAAATTTCTGCACCCTTGACAGCTGTTAAAATAAAGCCACCAAGCGACATAACGATTCCCCACGAAAGAGAACCAAGAAACACGCCAATCCCGTACGAATCCCCAAGACTGGAGAAAGTGGCATTAGCATCAAATCCATAATTTCCACCGAAGAATGACAAAAACAAAGCCAATATAAATAAACACAACGGTAACCAGTTATAACGAAATATTTTCTTTAATCGAGTTGCTTTCTCATCAGGACTACCTTTGATACCATAAATACCGAAAAGTGTGTATATCGGTAAACCGATGCACAGCAGGGTATATATAATAAGAACAATAGCTGTAAGAATGAGAATAAAACCAGATGAGAAAAGACTACCGCCAATTGAGCCAATCGAGATTAGAGATCCAATCCCTGATTTGCGGACATACTCTTTGTGAATTTTCTTTTTGGCTACATAGCTATGAAGAATTTCTTCGGAGCTACTACCTTCATTTGTAGCGGAAGCACCTTGTTGGTCCTCGCCCGTTGTTCCTTCGGTCTCTTCAGTTACGGCCGGAGTTTTTTCCTCTGAAGCAGTTTCTGCAAGCATAGCAGTTGAGTCGCCAACGGTTTCAGACACAGCCATACTGTCCGCCTTAAAAGAGTCAGAAGTAAAAGCCAGCGCCGTGCTGTCAATTGTGGCAGGAGCTTGTTCCTTTACGGTCTCTTCAATCTCATTGTAGACAGCATACCATGGGAAAAACAGGGTAAGGATTATCACAACACTTGCTACTGTCAGGATAATCCTATCGAATGAAGAAATACGTTCCTTCATCAGGGAATTATCATCTCTCAGAACATTCCCGCTGCCCCTTTTCTTACGGACCTCGTCTACCAGCTTGTCTTTCTCAGTATCAGATTTAAACAGGTCTTTCGGTGTACCCGGAAAAACCTCAAAACCGATATACTTGAAACGGTCCTTATCGCTTACGCGATTTGAGCTATTTTTCTTTTTATCCTTCTCAGGCATTCAAACTCCCAGACAACAAATTTAATCTGTGATTATTAATCCGAAAACTCGAATTGAATTTCACCTCGGCTCTTTTTGGCTTCGGCATGCCCGGGCTCACATTTGAGCACACGACCATACCACTTGTCAGCTTCCCTGAAATCGTCCTCGCCAGCTCCTTCGCCCTGACTATCGGTCTTATCGGCGGCACGAAGATGATAACACTGCGCAATCCAAAGTACCATAGGCACATCGGAACACGTTCCGCCACCTTCGCTGGAATTATTGCAATTATAGGACTTTTTAAGATACTTCAGAGCTTTAGTATAGTTTTTAGTGCAAACACCTCCGAAATAAGCATATCCGAGTGATTTGAGGGCTTCGCAGTTGTTCGGTTCAATAGTCAACAGACGTTTAAAATAATTGACACCTTCCTCACAGTTGGATAACTGGTAAAGATTGGTATTGGCAACCATTAGCAATGCCTTGACATTATTTGGGTTGTACTCCAAATATTGTATCATATAATCAACAGTTTTTTGATATAACTCATTTGCATTGATAGGAGGCGCAGTATTCTCTTCCTCTTCATCGATATATCCTCCAGCTTCATCACTGGCGATTTGGTTTGCCATGTTGAGAGTGCAGTAGGCTGCGTTTTTTATAATCGAGGCACTGGTAGAGTCTATTCCAATAGCAATCCGCTTTTCATAGTATTTAATTGCCTGAGTATATGACTTAAGCGAATGATAACCAATGGCTATATTTTGCAGGAGGCGCTTCTGTTCAGGATAAGCATCAAGAGATTTCTTGTAATATGGGATAGCTGAAGCGTAATCCTTGTCGGGTCTTTGGTAAAAGTAGTCATCGCCAAGAAGTTGATACAGCTCAGCGTCCCGAATGTGCGATTTATAGTCCTCACCCTGTTGTTTTACCCACTCAATATGTTTAAGAAGCATCTCTGCACTTTTACTATACTTCTTGATGCCCCAGAGCGACTTACCATAGTTGAAGTAGATATCCTTAGGTTCGTATGGAATCGATAAAACTTTCTCAAAGTAAGTTGCGGCATCCTCAAATCCAAACAAGTTGACATATGACATAGCCAATTCAAAGAAAACCCGCACATTTGATGAATCTGGTTGTTCATTCGTAAGCTCCAGGTATTGTTTATACGAACCAATAGTTTCTTTGAATCGATCGTTTCGCTTTGCTCGTTCTCGTGTTGACAGCGCCGCTTTGAAATATATCTCACCAGCCCGCATCCACGATGGCGCATGAGTACTGTCCTTCTTAAGAACAGTATGTAGCTTATCCATTGCGCACTGGTAATCTTTTATCTTAAGGCATGCCTCAGCCCAATGATAATATACCTCAAGACTGGCTGTGTCCAGTTTCAGAGCTTTTTCGTACTCGACGATAGCTAGATACGGAACACCAGAATAGAAATTAGCATCACCAAGGTTAATATGATACTCAGCATTAGCAGAATCAATTATTATAGCCTGTCGGAATGCAAGATCAGCTTCCTGATATTTTTCTTTAGCCAGCATTATCAAACCGTAGCCATTTTCGAACATGGCTTTCATTTCATCATCGGCTTTTTTGCGCCCCTTTGTCATTAATTTCTCAGCTTTGTCTATCTCGCCAAGTTTAATATAACAGGTACCAAGATAATACTGTGACAGCAAATGATTTTTCTTCTTTTCAAGAGCTTTCAGAAATTGATCGCGAGCTTTGCTAGTTTGCCCCCTGTTACAATAGATACGTCCAAGAACGTAATAGTTATAATGATAGGATTTGTCCAGGTCAATCTCATTGCGGAGAAGGTCTATTGCCTGTGTAGTATCCCCCGAAGCAAGAGTTTCACTAATGACCGGTGTTACGTTTTCGGCCTGAACAAAAGCAACTACTCCCAGAACGAAAGCAGCTAACATAATTTTATAAGTTAGTCGCATCAAATATCTATTTCCTTAAGGTACTTAACCTCAATTATTATACAATAACAAATTGCTAAAATAAGTTATATTAATTTTTTGTCAAGAGATAATTATTTATAACAATCATTGTTTAGCTAAACTCCGGGACGATTTTTCATAATTGATAAATTGCTCCAGTTGCAAGAGAAAATAAGCTAATACAGCTACCGCAATCGCAATCCTGACGGATGGTGATAGAATCATCATAAATACAATTTGAATATAGGTTCCGGCAACAAGCATGATAAAGGCCGAAATCAAGTTAAGTATCCTTGCCATTCGTTCCATTATTGTCCTCCTCACATACTACACTTTGTCAGCCTGCTTCTTTCAGGAAAAATCAGCAGTTGGATTAAATATGTTTCTATATCAATTCAAGAATCATGCCAAACAGCTCGCAAGAATACCAAGCAGAGGGTTACTTGTTATCATTCAACGAGATGCGGAGATATGAAATGAGAGCATATATTAGACTATTGATAGTAGCGCAAGATATGCGTTTGAGTTATTGCGAAAGCATTACTTGTAATGAAGCATTAAGTTGCTGTCTTTTAATTACTTACAAATACGACAGGGTGGAATGTTTTAACATTACCATTGACAGTCAATTCGTATTCTTCCACTATTATCGAATACAAGATGAACTAACCCAGTAAATGGTTGCGGGAGACCAGCGTAATCAATAGCAGGATAGAAGGCGAGTTTCTTCCCAAGTTTTCGTATAGCTTGGTGGATTACTTTTGATGTTTTGCTAAAGTGCAATATGCTCGTTTCGCCAGATGTGTCAATCAACAGAACAGCGCTTACAGTATCATTGGAGGGAAATCGATTTCGTGGACTGTCAAATTCAAGTTTCCCCGCACTGCGTGGCAGTGGTGTATGCAAAAGACCGACAGTATCGGGAAATAACTCCACCCGCCATCTTTGTAGCGGAGATAATGTATCGACATTGCTAAGTTTCCACTTACTTAAAGAAAAGGCGATTTCACGAAACCAAGAAACAACCACAAAACACTCGGATGGTGTTGGTTTACCTTTAACCAGCGCAGGAGCGTAATCAGACCATAACGCTGCGGAGGCGGTAGTCTGCGCGCATGGCGGGTAGGTCGAGAAAACTTCTTGCACATCAAGTAGTTGTCCGTTTTCGTCAAGAGAGACTTTCAGCAATACGAACGGGTATAAATTAGAGCTATCATTTGAAGGTAAATTACAAAAGTATTTTGGAAAAACTTCCAGTGTCGGTAAGCGGATATCATTGAAACCATAAGTTCGCATGTATAATTTGCGATTTTTTACAACTCTGTCCGAACTTATCGGGAACATAAAATTCGGATACCTGCGATTTGGCTGCATTGTTACTAACACTGGTAATTTCGATGCAACCGGTTTATCATTAAACAAAGCGGCTTGGAACGAAAATGCCATTATATGATTATATACATAGGTAGCTATGTCTATATCTATATTTTGACTGTTCTCCGCCTGTACATTGATTACTTCACCACTTTTGTTAATATCGACAATAACAGTTGTCTGTTGTTCTCTGGTAAGATACGGCGGATTCGATGGCGGCTCAAACACCGCAACAGTATCCGTCGGAAATGCTGGAGAAAAACCCAAGAAAGTAGGTCTGTCTACGCCAGCTTCTACAATAGAATTTAACGAAAGGGACATCACAAGCCAAACAATACAGGCGAAACGGTTCATTTTGGTCTCCAAAAACTGCTATGCCATTCACATAAAAATTGTATAGGGTTAAAAACGCTACCCTCGACAATCTCCTATCTGATTATACACTCTCAGGCAGTTCTCAGGAAAGCAAAAAACTGAACTGCCCGCCTTATTCTTGACACAGGCGTTATAATTGTAGTTTACTGTTATGACTAATTGATCCATAGCCAAGTCGGAGATATATCATGCTCAATGTGAGCCGACAGTTTTTCAGGAATATCTTTTCATCATGGTCGGCGTATCTGATGCGAATCACAATAACATTCTTCTTTGTGCCATATATTACATCTGTGCTTGGCGATGCCCGCTATGGCGTTTGGGTGATTATCTTCCAGACCATTTTTTATTTCTCAATTATGGATTTCGGGCTGACTTCCGCACTCACGAGATATATAAGCAAATTCCTTGCTCATCACGATTTTAACAACATCAATAAAGTCCTTAACACAGCCAATCTACTTTATTTCATCACAGGGATTCTTGTGCTTGCGGGAGTGTTTGTGTTTGTTACCATGTTCTTTAACTACTTTAAGATTTCCGATCCAGAACTGCTGTATGAAGGCAAAATTGCCCTGATGATTTTAGGTGCCTACATGGCATTCAACTTTATAGCTACGCCGTTTGGTAATTCTCTCGGAGCATTTCACCGTTACGACATTGTCAATATACTGAATATCTCTGAAGAGATAGTTCGGACAGGACTGATGATATTCATGTTAACACAAGGGCATGGTCTGGTGGCGCTTGCGCTGGTGATTCTTCTGATGACAGTAGTTAAGCACTTGATTGCGGCTGGGATATTACTTCGATTGCAACCTGATGTGCGGATTGCTTCGGCTGACGTCGAAAAGCCAACGGCGCGAATGCTATTTAAGTATTCACGGGTGTCGCTTGGTATTTCTCTGTGTTGGTTAATTCTTTACAATACTGACTCAGTGCTGCTTGGGTTTATGAGTTCCTCGGTAGCGGCGGCGGTATATTACCCGGGTGCGCAGCTCATGCACCATCTTCGAAATATAGTCAATACAGTCGCTGTCCCCTTGGTGCCGGCTATCTCTCATATCGAATCCACCAGCGATATATCTGTCATACGAAGCGTCTATCTGCGGGCAATTAAATATGTAAGTTTCTTTTCTTTCTCAGTTGCTGCTGGTGTTGTAATCTATGCTCACGATTTCGTAAAGTTATGGCTGATCCCTGAGTTTGCTCAAACCGCAGATATTATGCGTATTCTCGCTATCGGTACAGCCGTGCTTTTACCTCAAATTATCGGTGATGCTATCCTTTTCGCTGTTGAAAAACACAAAAAACTACTAACAGTGCTTGTATGCGAGTCGGTGTTCAAACTCGTGCTTGCTGTATTTCTGGTTAAGGAATACGGCATGTTGGGTATGGCTTTCGCAGTAGTTATTCCGCAGGTGTTGCTGTTTACGACTTTATATCCTTACATAATGTCGCGCGTGGTAGAAACATCATATTGGCGAATTACAACCACAGTTATCACAGCAGGATTGGCTGGATTAGCAATCACTGCACCAACAGCGTTTCTACTTCACTGGGTATGGACTCCAGCAACATGGCCTATTTTCTTCGGAAACATCATTGGTGTTTTAATAGCATGCCTTGTAATCGGATTTTTCCTTGTGGAGCCAGAAGACCGCCAGCGTATCAAAGAATTAATAAAGAGATAGGAATCGATACACTGCTATCTTTTTATTCTTGATTTCACTGACATATTTCCCAATTGTGATATATAGTCGGTTCTAATTTGGAAATAAAAAAGGAAGGTGTCTAAAGATATTATGTCGCCAGTGCGGGCATCGCGATTGAATCAGGGAAAGAGCAAATCTCATGGATTTTTGCATAATATACTCCCTCCGGGAAGTTTGAAACGCCGGTTTATCTTATGGATTGTTGTGCCGTTGGTTTGTTTGCTGATGGCATACTTGATTATGGACAATGTTGTTATGATGATGATAACTCGTCACGGCAGCGAGTTTCCGCTCCCTGATTTCACTGGTCAGACAGTAGTTGAGGCACAGATAACTCTTAGCAAGCTTGGGATTAAACATGAAATTGCCTCGCATGAGTATTCTCCCGGCAAACCCAGAGGACTTATACTAAACCAGTTCCCCGTTGCTAAAACAAAAATCAAATCCGGTCGGATAATCAAATTCGTTATCTCGGCTGGAAAGAAATTGGTGCCGATTCCGTTTCTGGGAGGCAAGTCCGTACGACAGGCGATACTGGATTTGGAAACGGCTGAACTTACTCTTGGTGAGATTGCCTGGGCTTTTTCTGATACCCTTCCGGAGCGGGTTGTGGTTTTTTCTTATCCTGCTTGTGAGACCGAAATCCCAGCCGGTTCACCTGTTAACCTGATGGTTAACCGTGGGCAGGCATCCAATTTTACCTATATGCCGCATATTCTCGGCCTTACACTGGATCAAGCTGTAATAAAACTGAAAGACAAAAATCTCAAACAGGGTGTAATCAGTTACCGAACCGACGAAAACTACCTGCCGGAAACTGTTTTGGAACAGTCTGAGCCGGCTGGCACTGAGCTTAATGTTGACACAGAGATTGATTTAGTTGTTAGCACAACTGAGTAACAACAAAAGCATCACAGTTTACAGAGCCTGTTGAAATATACAAAAATCCTCCACAAAGATGTCGGTCAATTTATATTAGGGCTTGTTGAATAATTAGTTATTATGTACCATAATCTCCCCGCCTTTGGCGGGCGCGTAGCGGGCGGCCTTGTGTCGCCCGTTTCTATACACACACCTGTCTGCGACAGGCAGGGCGGAGAC